>DAIQNU010000221.1:0-6485 GCA_036788235.1 Cyclobacteriaceae bacterium | reverse complement strand
TACTACCACGGACAAAAGTTAGATCAACCTTGGAAAGGTGGTTGGCTGTTGGCACCACCACGGCACAGTGATTTCGCCCTTTACAAGTTTAAAAAGTCTCATTTTAAAATAATGGTTTTAAACTACAACCTTGATTGTAGACTTTTACGCAACGAAATGTATTCTTTAACAAATGTATTGGCCTCACCACAAGTATTAAAAGCGGGCATTGTTACACGATGATTTCCGGTGTCCTCTATCATGCTACGTATTTGTTGCCATCTGCCAGCAGTATCAATTACAGCTTCAACCTCCAATTCAAACTTAGACAAAATTGTATACCAGTGTTTTACCAACCAATCAATCATATCGGGGTGACTAAGCTCAAATTCCTGATGTTCTACCAATAAAATCTTTGTTTGGTGATTTCGCAATATATCTATCGACCGCCCTACATCTGCTCTCAACTCGTCACTGAGTTCATTGTAAGAACCCTTTCTTACCATATACAACATACTGGTATCTACATTGGCATATTTATACAATTCTATATAACTTCCTTTAAAAATTGCCAGCAAACTGTCTTTTACTTCCTGCACCTTATTCATACTTATCTTTAAAAAGCCCAGGTAATCAACGAGGCTTTACATAACCAATTAGATTGACAAATCTACGCTCATAATTGTATTATTCTGAGTTAACATAGCATTATTTGTACATCTATTTATTATAAATTCTTACATAGGTTAGAAAAAGTAAGTGGGGGGGGATGTATTTGAATGTATAAGGTAATAATATGAATAAGTCGTGAGGCTGTAAAGTACTATTGGTGTGTTTACAAAACACAATGAATAAAAAAAGTCACCATAAATGGTGACTTTTTTTATTCAAATGCTTTTTTGTGTCATTAAAGACAACGTATCAGAAATCTATTTCCGGAAGCAACACCTTATCCAACTCATGCACAAATCCGATATCGTAAACCATAGGATTTGGAGTCAGCGCAGCTGCGTCATCATTACTATCCAAAATTGTTATATCACTACCACTTATAATTACCCTTGCACGTTTTTCGCCTGTAAAAATGGTGGCTAGATTTAAATTATTGGTAAGATTCGCACTATAGTAAGGAGTTGCCGAAACATGGTATCTAAGAATGTTTTGTAAATACCTGAAGCCTTCTATGGGAACACCATCATGTCGTGGCTCATAATCATCTCCAAGTTCTTCTGCTACAATGTCCTCTAAAGCTTCAATAAGTTCATCAACATCAGCCACTTCAAAATCGGCCAACAGGGCTACAAAAGCAGCATTGGTTGGAATAAAGAAAGTTCTATACTTGGTTCTCAATTGAGAACTTAAGTTCCCCACCAATGTCGAATCATCAGCAGCATTCCTCAATCTCAAATTCATCAGACTTAAAAATATTGAATATTCATCAACACTTTCGACATATGATCTCAATGAGGGTCTTGCCGTCAACACGCCATCAATGGTATGGATGGTGCCATTTCCGGTATCATTACTTGAAACAACACTCACGCCATTGTCAAGTCGAATGTTGCCACCTGATCTATTGACAAATATGTCAACATTGCTATTTGAGGTCTGTAAAAACTGGAAATTAGTCTGTGCCAAATTTGAGGCTGACACATTGGCATTGACAATATGGTATGCCAAGATAGTATCCAAACCAATAACATTAGCTGGTAAATCAATACCAAGGTCGTCTAAAAAATTAGTAAACGCTTGATTCGTAGGCGCAAAAATGGCTCTCTGATCCTGAGTTCTATTTCCCACGAGTTCTCCTGTCAGACCATTATCTTCAATCAATTGAGCGAACACAGATAAATTTGGCTGATCATTTATCACATTCAGGAGCAAGGTTCTTTCTGTTAGCCCTGCATCGGTATCATCTTCTTCACAAGCTGTAAAAACGAACAGACTTAATAAGAGCAGAGATGATAAAATATTGAATTGATATTTAAATTTCATGATTCTTGAATTTTCTTTTTTTGAATATTTTGTACTACCTAAATATGTATCTGATACCAACCTGTGCACTCCATGTTTCAGCTAGATCGATGATTGGCTGAGATACTGAAACTGGGAAATCGGTCGTCCCCTGTATCGTATTTATCGTAAACCTGGCGTTGCCTTGACCATCAGCACCTGTATAATTCATTAAGTTACTTTGGAAAATTGATCTTCTTACACCCCAAGTACTATTGATCAGGTTACCTACATTCAAAACATCAAATGATAATTGTAGTTTGTGTTTGTTGACATCTTTTGTAAGATGAAAATCTTGTAATATCCTTAGATCAAAACGATGTAACCAAGGTAATTTCGCTCCATTTCTTTCTGTTACATTTCCTCTGTTTTCTCTTAAATATGGGTCGTTCTCAATGTATTGATCCAATATTTGCCATTGTTCGGCGGCAGTTTGAATAAGTACACCATTAGAAACGCGATCAATAAGTTGGGCGTCCTCAAAACTTTCTGGTACATACATGAGTCGAACCCCATTACCGTCACCAAAATTTCCTGAATACGTGTAGCTGAATCTACCTTGCTCACCACCATCGTAGAGTAAAGATATGGTTGTATTGTTAAGTTCATTCAATCCTTTTGTGTTGAACGACAACAAACCAATAATTCTATTTGGCTGATCAAATCTGCTGTAACCATCCTCAGGGTTGTTTCTGTCACTTTGAACAGCATTTGGCCAAAGTGAAGCTGCTTGCGAACCACCTATCAAACCAAAATCTCTTCTTTGACTACGTGTATAGGCAAGGCTGGTATAAATACCCATACCCCAGTCTTTTTCGATGCTTGCTGTTATGGCAGCATAAGATCCTACATCTATATTGGTAAGCAAATACATCTCTCTTATCGGTGTTCCTCCAATCCCCTGTGTGTAAGTTGGATATGCATTCCCGCCGACATTTATATTATTTCCCGTTGGATTACTAGCCATATTAGCAGCAAAAGGTGAATTATAATCTCTTGAGTAAATACCTTCAAGGGTTGCAGTAAATCCGTAACCCAAAGCATAATCTGCTGCCAGATTGGTTCTCCAGGTTTGCGGCAATTTAAAATCAGGATCTGTTATATTGATGCCACTAGAAATTGTAGGTTCTTGCTCTGAAGGGTCAGGTCGGTAAAAATTAACATCATCCTGAAAACCCTGCCATTCTGGATTATCGCCTGTTCCCCATTGGTTGGCCATTAGACCTATAAAACCTCTGGTAACTCCATTGGCGTTGACCTGATTTGAAAGATGTACAAAAATAGGTCTTCCGGTAAATACACCACTACCACCTCGAACTTGTAATGTACCATCGCCAAGAGCATCCCAGTTAAAGCCAAACCTTGGTGAAAAAACCGGATTTACTGATGGATATTGACTAACATCAGGTTCAATAAAACTACCTGGGTTTCTTGGATTTTCAAGGTTTAAACCCAGCGCTTCAACTCTTTCATTTCTTGGGGCATCAATTGGGTAGAATGGCATATCTATTCTCAAACCTAAAGTAAGTTTTAGGTTACGGGAATACTGATATTCATCTTGTACATAAAGACCCACCTGACCAAAAGCTGTTCGGTCTGTTGGAAGAACTGTTGGATTATCGGCATCATAAGTAAACCCAATGGCAAAACCATCAGGTCTTACTGCTGTATTTCTATTGATAACACTTTCAACAAAATTATCATAAGAATTGTATCTGTACCAAGAGTTCCATGTTGGATTAAAGGCATTGTCAAATACCATATACTCGAAATTAAATCCTGCTGTCAAGGTATGCTTACCCTTGTATAGACTGAAGTTATTGGTAATGTTGAAAACACTATTTTCAAGTAGATTTCCTACAGTAAATAATTCATTACCCATTGACATATAATACAAGGGAGTATTGCCTTGGAATTCTAACACCTCGATCATAGGAAATGCCTGATCGCCGGGTATTCCTCTACGTGGATCGGTGATATCTGTATATCCTATGTTTAATGTGTTAGACATATTGCTTCCTATGGTTGAATTCAATTCAGCGACCCACGAGGTTACGATATTATCGTTGGTATAATGGCCATTTCTAAAAGTAAGTGCTTCTATACCATCTCTATTTGTGTTAGTGAATCTTTGATCTGCTGGTAAACCACGAATACTGTTTCCATTAATGGTTACGTCTCTAAATTGCTGAAAACGATTGTATCTGAGGGTGAATTTGTGGCTATCATTAATGTTGTAATCAAGTCGTAGATTTAATCGGGTAGCTTCGTCAGCAAAAGGAATATTTTCATAAGCTCCGGTTTCATACCCATATAATTCTCTCATTTGATCACGAACAAAATCAGCCCTACTTGCAGGTACTCTAGAAACTACCTGTCCATCTGGCAATCGGCCTATTTCAGGACGAGCAGCTAGTCTGTTGTCACCAGGTAGTGTCGATTCCTCTTTTTCATAACTGAAGAAAAAGAATAATTTATCTTTTATAATTGGGCCACCAACAGCCAAACCTCTTATCACGTTTTGTGACTCGGAAAAAGGCAGGTCAGTATCACCAATCTTAATTCCCTGAAAACGTTCATTGTTAAAATAGCTGTACACAGTACCTGTATACTGATTAGTACCTGATTTTGTAATGGCATTAACATTGGCTCCGGTAAAACCTCCCTGACGTACATCATATGGTGCAATATTTACCTGCACTTCTTGTATGGCATCAAGGGAAATTGGATTGCCACCAGCAAACTGCCCAGATCCCAAACCAAAGTTGTTGTTGTACATGTTTCCGTCAATGGTGTAATTGTTCAATCGGTTATCTGCACCGGCAAAACTTGTACCATTACTTTGTGGGGTTAGTTTGGTAAAATCGTTAATATTCCGAGATATGGTGGGCATAGAGTTAATTCTTTCGTTACTAAGGTCAGTAGATGCCCCGGTACGATCCGAATTAAATATTCTATCATCCGTTACAGTTATCTCACTTAGCTCTGTACTAGCCAATTGCAAATCAAAATTAATCGTAAATTTTTGACCTAGAGAGAGATTGAGATTCTCATAAATAAGATTGGTATATCCAACGAATGAGACAGTTAGTGTGTAAGGCCCTCCTGTTCTTACACTTGGCAAAGTAAATCTACCTTCAACATTACTAACTGATCCATACCTGGTTCCCGATGGCTCGTGAACTGCGAACACAGTAGCCCCGGGAAGTGCGTCACCTGTTTCATCAAAAACAGTTCCACTAATACTTGCCGTGGTTACCCCCTGTGCTTTGACCAATGGCGCACCACATAGAATGAGCAGCACAGCCAATAATAATACATGTAATTTTTGATTCATTGTTGTGAGATTTGAGTTAATTTATTATTAGTAAAGTTTTAAAGTTCAATATTGAAAAGTTGTAAAATGCTGATATTTATAGGTTTAGTAAATTCTAAAAACGCTCACAAATCTAATGGTAAAATCTATTTTTCAATGTAAGTGTTTATTAATTTAATAAGAACTTTTTTAAGAAGAAATATAAAATTGAGAACCAAAATGGAGTATTGATTCAACATTGATATCAGAACATTATCAATTTTAAAAATGTAGTCAAAATCCATAGTACATTTGGCATTTAAAAGATAAATCAAAAGTAAATTTGGATTTCATCAACTAGCTTTACTGGATCAAGCGAGCCAGCCATCAAATTTCTAAGTTTAAATTAAAACTAATCGACTTTTTTCTAATCTGTTACAAGACAAAAAATTTAATTTAAATCCTTAATTTTCAATTACTTAATATATAAAAACTTAATTATTTACCCTTCGAGTTGGTAATTTACAGGTAACATTTTATTTACATTAAATTCATATTTAACTTGTAATCTTGTTTTTGATTTTATCAAACTTTTCACTCTTTGCATTGAAATTCTACTTTTTATGAAAAAACAATTTTTTCAAGTTATTATAAGCTTCTTACTCGTTTGTGTATTTGCAGCTTGCCAAGTCACTACAAATGACCAGAATGAATCAGAAGATGAGTCGGTGAATGACACTTTAACGCTTAATAACCCAACATCCAGATTGGAAATCCAACGTAAAGGGGGTGCTTTCAGTCTTTTCCAAATGCACGATCAGGCTGTTAATCCGTTAAATTGGCGATTAAAACCGGAGCAGATGCCCACAAACAATCAATCGGGTGCAGTTTTTCAAGGTCATTTTCTTTGTCTAGGGCGTTGGGGCAGTCCATCTGAAGGAGAAATCGAAGCAGGAATTCCGCATAATGGTGAGCCATCACGCGACATTTGGGAGGTTGAACAAAACGACGAAAGAAATCTGAAAATGTGGTGCAAAGCATCATTGGATGGTTTGTTAATAGAAAGACGGGTGCAAATGGATTCTGAAAGCGCAGTATTTTTTGTGGAAGAAAAAGTAAAAAACATTTCGAGCAGGGGTCAATTGCACAATATAGTGCAACATGCCACCTTAGGCCCTCCATTTTTAACAGTTAACAC
>DAIQNU010000220.1:0-6494 GCA_036788235.1 Cyclobacteriaceae bacterium | reverse complement strand
ATACCAACCAAATCTTTGCTGCCATATACCTGAAAAAGATCATTTCTAAGCAATCTCTGTCCTTCTCGTATTACTTCATCAAACTGACTGGCTACTACAGTAGCTGCTGGCTGGCCATCAGCCAGTTCTTTAGAGAGGTTAGGCCCCGCAAGACATCCTACCCTTACCACCAGTGTTTCTTCTCTGATTACCCGGCTCATGGTATAAATATCTTCCGGCCCCAGGCTCTTATCCGGATGATTGTTGTTCCATTTTTCCTCAGAAACTATCAAACCTTTGGTGCCATGTATCAGGAAGTGATATGGCTTTAACCAAGGTGAAAGATCTCGGATCATTTGTCTGAAATTCGCTGATGGCACTATGGGGAAAATCACGTCGCAGCTTGAACAAACTTCTTCCAGGCTACCTGTAGGAGTGACATTCTCATGTAGACTCAAGCCTTGATTGGATCTGGTTTTTATGAGTTGCTCAACCATTTCGGGCTTGCGGGCATAAAGTAAAACCTTCGAATTGCGTGCCAAAATATTAGCCATAACGGTGCCGAAACTACCCGCTCCTACTACGCCTACAGGTTTATCAAATGTATTTCTCGAGGGCATATCCTTCCATTCTATTTCTATAATAATACAATGTGGTAAGATCTTGTGAAGTGATATTCCCTTCGCTATTGCGCAAAACTGGCCTGCGTGCATGGTAGAGTCCAACATTGTAAATACCATGACCAATTACCTGATCGAGGTCACCGGTAAGATGAGGAGCAATATCAACTTTTCCCTGATTGTATAAATTAAAAACCTGGTTACGCAGCCGATCAAATGCATCCCTAAATTCAGAATAATCTATTTCTACTTCATCTAATGGCAATCGGAGTAATTCATACAGATCTTCATCAGGATAGCGTTTCTTCAGCATTTCAAATGCCGTAAAAGGTACCAAATGGCTGGCAAAAACCTGGTTTATTCTAAGATATTCACGAACAATCCGCTGACTCAGCATGCGTGTATATTCTTCTTCGCGTTGTGTGTCCCTGGTAATTTTTCCGCGATAGGTGAAATAATCCCGGGTACTCACATGGTTTCCCAATTTATCAATACTCTTTCCTTCAGCATCTACATAATTCCCAAATAAATCCATGCCTTTACCAATGGAGACAGAAATATTTGAACCCTTTGTAAAAAACTGCAATAGAAATTTTAGGATTTTACCCGATGTGGTAAAGTCATCATTTTCAACATAATATCGTTCTTGACCTTTCAATTCCAGGTAGTCGTTGATCAGGCTGGGAGCTTCTAAAACAAAGTTATAATTGATAACAACCGGCACGACGAATATTTTACTTTCCCGCCCTATTGCATTGTTTTCATAATTGATTCTCTGTGCTTCTATGGCTGTGCCAAGTAAGCCCAACTTGAGTTTGGATTCGATATTGCCAGATCTTGACCTGGTACCTCCGGGAAAGAAAAGACTGTGATTGCCATGTCTGATAGCTAAGCCTGAAAAAGTACGTAAAGTCTCTAAATAGATCAGGTTCTTTTTACGTCTATCAACTTTATAAGCACCGAGGCTATTCATGAAATAGGCAAATATCTCAACATTGAAGAGATTGAGGCCGGCACCATATATAAATGGAGGCAGACCGAGTTCATGAATCACGTATCCCAATGTGATAGAATCCAGGTTGCTAAAGTGTGTGGGCACCATCACGATAGTTCCAATTCGTGCAAGATTGCGTATTTGCTCTACCTCGCCCACAATCTGAATTTTATCCCTTAGCGTGTATTCATTTCTAAAAAAAGATCCGAATTTTTTAATTTTGGCAGCATTAAGAAGTCGGGCAAAGCCAAATGTTACGATGCTTCGGGCGAGCCGATAATGCGATTGTTTGAAATTTCCTGTGATCTCTTCTGCATAGCGAATAACTATGTCATAAAGCACCTTTTCGGCTAATTGATCTGCTTCCGCGCCTTCTTTTTTATCAATTTCGAGTAAGCGTGATTTTACCTTGCTCCAAAAAACTATTTCATCTTCAGGATCTACCTTCCACGGATTGGTTTTTATACGGAGTTTTTCGCCATAGCGTGTTCGCTCTATTTCATCTACAAGTCGTTCTGTACCTGGTCTTAGCAGATGCAGTCTTTTTATAGCCTCTGTAGCAACCTGCTTAACAAACTGTTTTCTATTGCGAGCCAGTCTCACTACGGGCCATTCAGCTGCACCCGCATGTATTGGCTCGAATCTTGTTTTGGTATCTACACTAGCAACAGGTCTGATCAGTTTCACAAGTAAATCTCTTTATAAAGACTGTATATTGAAGAATTGCCAAATCGAATTAGCCATTTAGGATATAATGTCAAAAATAACAATAACCACCGAATTAAACCTATTTTACGATCAAGCACTTCAGAGGTTTAGAATCCATAAATATGTTGACTAAAAACAAATCGCGCCAAAACTAAGAAACAACTATGAAAGTGCCATTAACTCAACTCAACAAAAAATGCCAAATGCAGAAGTAATCCCACATTTGGCATTGATACATATTTTCATTCCCTTACTTAGGTGTTCAATCGTTGAAGCAGTTCATCCATCATGGCTACTGTGGCTATTTCGAGAAAAGTTGGGCCATGGTCATGTCCAAAATTACCACCTAAAACAACGATTTCATCATTCATATTGAGTTTAGATTTGTTAATCAATGATTTTAGGGCTGGTCGAAGAAAGCCCATGCGCTGCTCACCCATCTCACAAAAGTTAACATACACACCATAGGTAAGTGAGAGTTCTCGCATTGTTCTTTTTGAATAGCACTGTGCAAAAATCATTTGCGAACCTCTATAGGCGGCTAATGCTCTAATAGTTCTGCCATTTTCGGAGTCTGCCACGATGGCTTTCGCTCCTAATTCTATTGAAGCTCTTACGGCAGATAATGCCAGAAAAGCGGATACTTCATTATTGATAACTACTTTGGGTGTATCCTTCATAGGAGGTTTGGCGGCTTCCACTTCTATGGCAATTTTACTCATCGTTTCTACTGCCAACACCGGATACTCACCATAGGCAGTTTCACCACTTAACATCACTGCATCTGTTCCATCGTATATGGCATTAGCAACGTCACTAATTTCAGCCCGGGTTGGTCGTGGATTATGAATCATAGAATGCAGCATTTGTGTAGCAACAATTACGGGCTTACGTCTGGCAATGCATTTATCAACAATCATTTTTTGAACCACCGGAATGCGTTCTTGCGGTATTTCAACAGCAAGGTCACCACGAGCAACCATTACACCATATACATGATCTAATATTTCATCAATATTGTCAACGCCTTCCTGATTTTCGATCTTGGCAATAACTTTAATATCAGAACCCCTATCACATAAGATTTTTTGAATGGTCATTACGTCCTCTTTGTTTCTTACAAAAGAGTGGGCAATAAAATCAAGGTCTTGATCGATCGCAAAATGAATAAAATCAATATCTTTTTGACTTAATGAGGGCAGTTTCACATGCACAGAAGGAATGTTCACGCTCTTGCGTCCGTTGATCTCACCAGAATTTTTTACTTCGCAGATCAAACTATCGCCATCACGCTCTACAACTACTAGTTCTACATCTCCATCGTCAATCAACACTCTACTACCTACAGGCACATCATTTACAAACCCTTCGTAGTTTACACAGACACAATCTCGACTTGTGATTTCATTTGGACTTCCTTTCATGCATATCCTATCACCAGAGGTAACTAAAATCGGCTCTTCGGCTTTTGTAGTTCGTATTTCAGGGCCTTTAGTATCGAGTAGCAATGCTATACGCTCTGAAACTTGCCTTACTATGTTTATTACTTTTAAGGTATCTTCATGTGATTGATGCGCCGTATTCAGACGCACTACATTCATACCGGCTTTACGTAGTGACTGGATCAATTCGACACTACAGTTCTTGTCGGATATCGTGGCTACGATTTTAGTTTTTTTCCTCATAAAAAATATTTTGAAGGCGCAAAAATAATGAATTATTTACCCAAATGGTCAATATCACTAAATTCACTTGAATTTATTTTACACAATTAAAACTTATTTACAGGTTTAATGCAATTTGATAAATAAAAAAAATAGAATCTGGTCTTAAATACAATATAATGCCATCATTCTAAAGTTATTTCGGCAACCACAGGAAGATGATCAGATGGATATCGACCATCTTTTGAATCACTCAAAATAGCATGCTTTATGACTTTTATGTCATCGTGCACGAATATGAAATCTATTCTGCGATCTAGTTTTGTGTCTCCACATACAGAAAAAGTGCTCCAACTACCTTTTGGTCCATAATGACCATGTTGCGAAACCACTTTGGCATCATTGAAAGCAGAAGCCAATAAATTATAAGGTTCCGAATCGTCAGGAACATTAAAATCTCCTGTCAATATAAAAGGGACATCTGCTGCTATTTCGTTTACTTTATCGATGATCAAACGTGCACTGTTTTTTCTGGCTTCCACACCTATATGATCAAAATGTGTATTTAAAAAGAAAAAAAACTTCCCTGAGCTTATATGCTTCAACTTTACCCAACTTACGATTCTGTTTATATCTGCATCCCAGCCTTTACTGGGAATTTCAGGTGTTTCTGAAAGCCAGAAAGTACCCTCATCGAGCAATTCAAACATTTTACTATTATAGAAAACAGGACTAAACTCGCCACCTGTTTCACCATCATCACGACCTAAACCTGAATATGTATAATCCGGAAACTTTTCCTGGATAAATTCCAGTTGATTTAATAGCACTTCTTGTAAACCAAAAATTGCCGGCTCGTGATACCTGATTAGCCCTGCAAGCCAGTGTTTGCGATCATCCCAGCCATTTCCGGATGGGATATCACTCTGAGTATTAAGCCTTATGTTGTAAGACATTACTTTCAAGGAAATATTCACTGTATCTTGATTTCTGTTGTCGTTGCATGCTATCATCACAAATATCAGCAATATTGTTAAGGTACAAGTAAATGCTTTTGCATAAACCAAATTAAAAAAAATATACAACCCCTTAGTAGACATGCGACAAATACGGTTAGATTTCTTCTTTGCAAAAAAAAGCAATCTACAGCTAAAATAGAAATGCAAATGTTTTTTATAATTGAAGACATTGGTTTACAGGTATTTTAATTTTTTTAAGCATTCACAAAAAATCAATGTAAAAAAAAGTCCCTGTTTATATTTTTTCATAGGTCAAGTCTGAATTTTACGACAAATATTTTTATCAATACACAGATTTTTTTATAAAATACCTCCAATAATAATAATTATAAAGAGCCATGTCATAGTTATAATAAAGCATTTTTTTCATTTTTATCGATATTTAGTTTGAGATATAGGCCTGAAAGGTGCATTTTATAAAAATTATCTTAATCACAAACAACTACGCCAATTTCTTAGTTAATAAAATTATTAAGCATTATTGATTCAAATTGTGTTTTTTATTTATATTTAGTATTAATTTTGTAATCAATCGCATTGATTAGTAAAACCATCATATTATAGATCAAACGCAATTATTAATAACTATAAGATATTATATGCACTTTAAAAATTTACTTACACTAAGATGGAAAAGATGATGAATGAAAAAGCGGCCAATAAATTTGACCGGACCATGGCAGCGATACACGATGCACTGGGTCGAGACGATCTCCACGAGGTAATGCGTTTAGTTTCTTCTGTTGAAACCAATATGGATCTGGATAATATTATTCAGGCTTTTCTCCTTAAATATCAGTATAACTTCAAAACCAGGTTTTTTGAAAAAGCTGAGTTCGACCAATGTCTATTGTTCTCGAATGTTCTAAACAGGCGAGTTGTGGTCAACTGATCAAATTAATTTCTGGCTAGAACTCTTGCTGAAAAATAGGTTAATTTCAGCAAGAGAGCACAGTACTTACTCCATCCAGCACCCTTAACGCCAATTCTTCAAGTTTTTGGGAATGGAAACATACGCTTCAGCATTACTGGTTTATCATTTGCCTCTGATCTGCAATCGTGTGCCCCTCAATTTCTTTCCCCACTTAGCGCATAAAATGAATCTACCTCTTTCCTGGCAGACTTTATGAACTATATTTTTCGGAATTGTAAGTAATTCTTTTGGATTATTAATTGTATCATCGTAATATTGCAATGTAATTTTAACTCGTTAAAAATCCCTTAAAGCAACTTGCAATGGGCGTAACAAAATCTGACTTATTTACCGAAGAACAAAATGCCTTGGCCAATTTAGCCAAGGTATTCGCACATCCTGCCCGAATAGCCATTATTCAGCATCTCGTAAAAGTGAATGCCTGTATTAATGGCCATCTGGTTCAAGAATTAGGTTTAGCACAAGCTACTATCTCGCAGCATCTTCGCGAACTTAAGGAAAGTGGCATCATTCAAGGTTCCATTGAAGGGGTCTCCATCAGCTATTGTATAAACGCCAGCCGGTGGAACGAGATCA
>DAIQNU010000219.1:0-6498 GCA_036788235.1 Cyclobacteriaceae bacterium | reverse complement strand
AAGCCAATGATACATATGAGCTAAATGGCAAGACTTACAAGATTAAAGCGGTTCGGTAAGATTTGATTTTATTTGGAATGAAGCGTGGTGGAATTTGTTGAAGCAAATGCTTACTTCGCTTTTTTATTTTATAAAAACCACCTAATACCTACAGCAGCTCATCCGTTTTTCCCAGACCTTCTCTGATTACCTCTGGCTCGTCGCCGGTGCAGTCTATGACAGTGGATGCTACCAGATTTCCCATACCTCCATCAATCACCAGGTCGACAAGGTTTTGAAATTTCTCATAAATCAACTCAGGATCTGTAGAGTACTCCTTGATGGTGTCTTCGTCTTTAATGGAAGTGGTGATGATCGGGTTGCCCAATTCCTTGATGATGGCCCGCACGATATTGTTGTCTGGTACCCTAATACCCACTGTTTTTCTGGGAGAATTTAATTCTTTTGGTACATTGTTGTTCGATTTGAGGATGAAGGTATAGGGGCCGGGAAGCGCCTTTTTCATTAATTTAAAAGTAGGCGTATCAATGTTTCGGGTAAAATCTGAAATATGACTAAGGTCGTAGCAGATAAAAGATAAATTGGCTTTGTTCGATTTCAAGCCTTTTAATCGGTAAATTCTTTCAATCGCCTTGGCATTGTAAATATCACATCCCAATCCGTAAACCGTATCTGTAGGATAAATAATAATGCCGCCTGCACGAAGTATTTCTACTACTTGCTCTATTTTTTTCATTTCCGGATTCTCCTCATAAATCTTTATAAAGAGTGCCTGAACACTGTTTTTCATTTTAAAACACCTTTTTTCTTATCAGTTTTTGGTAGAAATAGTTAATAGAATGGCCACCAAATTACATTGGCAATGTACGAATTATCAATATGCGTGGCTTTACAATTCAACAATTTATTAATTTTGACACTATTGCTCATTTTATGAATAGACTTAAGGTAATCGGATTAGTAGTAGTAATTTTCACTATTCTACTTAGTTCATTTGTTTTTTACATGTATCAGGTGGTATATGCGCCAAATTTTCTAATCGACCAACAGGCACGTTATATTTATATTCGTACGGGTGAAGATTTTGAATCTTTACGCAATAGGATGTATGACGACTACATTCTCAACAATTCCATAGCATTTAGCCTAATGGCCAAATGGATGAAATACGAAGACAATATAAAACCTGGCAAGTATCTCATTGAACCGAAAGATAACAACCTGACCGTAATACGAAGACTGCGAAGTGGTGATCAGACGCCAGTGAGAGTAACATTTAATAATGTGCGCTTGCTTAGCGAATTATCTGAAAAAATTTGCGCAGAAATAGAATTGCAACCCGCAGAACTAGATAGTTTGTTGTTACTACCTGAAACACCAATAAAATACGGATTTTTGCAGGAAGATTTTAAATGCATGTTTTTGCCCAATACCTATGAAGTCTTTTGGAATGTAACTGCTGAGGAGCTGCTTGACAGGCTATTTTTGGAGTACAATAGATTCTGGAATGATGAGCGTAAGCAAAAAGCAGAATCGCTGGGATTTGATCCAGGTGAAGTATGTACCCTAGCATCTATTGTGGAATCAGAAAGCCGTTATTTTGAAGAAAGTCCCGTAATTGCTGGCTTGTACATCAATAGACTGAAGCGAGGCATGCTGCTTCAGGCAGATCCAACAGTGGTGTATGCCACAGGCGATTTTACCATAAAACGAGTATTGAACAAGGATAAATTATTTGACTCACCATACAATACTTACAAATATCCCGGCCTGCCACCTGGCCCTATACGTATGCCTGATATACGTGCCTTGGATGCTGTACTCAATAAAGACGATAACGATTATATATATATGTGTGCTAAAGAAGATTTTTCGGGCTATCATAATTTTACGGCAAGCTATGTTGAGCACCAGCGCAATGCCGAAAAATACAGACGCGCACTTGACAAAGCAAAACTATATAGATAGCTAATTTTATGTTCGAATTTACAACCAATATACGCGTAAGGTATGCCGAAACTGATCAAATGGGCTATGTTTATTATGGCAATTATGCCATGTATTACGAAGTAGCGCGTGTGGAAGCACTACGCAGTCTTGGACTTCGCTATAAGACACTGGAAGAAACTGGAATAATGATGCCTGTTTTAGAGATTAAATCAAAATTTTTGAGGCCAGCCCGGTATGATGATCAATTAAGCATAAAACTCACAATTCGAGAAATGCCAACCAAAAGGATGATCTTTCATTATGAGATTTTTAATGAAGCTGACAAATTGATAAACGTAGGAGAAACGACACTTGCTTTTGTAGAAATGGCCAATGGGAAACCCTGCCACGCGCCTGAATCTATTACAAATGTTTTAAATGGTTTTTTTGATGGGACTGATTAATGTTACAAGAAACCTTTTAAATCCTAATACCTATCGAACTTTAATTTCCAGGCTCGACAGAATATTTATAGGCAGACATGAAGTTTCATTTTATCTGTTTCTGAAGATTTTTCTGAAAAACTTTGTTCGAAATGAAATTTTGACACGTGCCGGTGATGTAGCTTTTAATCTTACGCTTTCTGTTTTTCCAGCTATTATTTTTATCATTGCCCTAATCCCCTATATACCCATACCCGATTTGTACGATTACATTCTCAGTTTGATGGGGGAGTTGGCCATGCTCGATCAGGTGACTGCTACGCTCGAAGACTTAGTGAGTCAGCCCAGAGGTGGTGTGCTTTCATTTGGTGTGCTCCTGGCGCTTTACCTGGCCACCAATGGCATGCTTACCATCATGAAAGCATTTAATAAAATTTACCATACCTATGAAAACCGCGGAGCACTCAAAACCTATGGTGTGGCTTTTTCGCTGACCATAATGCTTTCCTTGGCACTGTTTATTTCCATAGTATTACTTATTGCGGGGCAGATATTGCTATCGATACTTGCCAATCAAGAATTTTTTAGATCTGGCTGGCAGGTATTTGGCATTTTTGCCATTCGGTTTGTGGTCATTTTTGGCCTCTTTCTTATTACAATTGGCACCATTTATTATTTTGCTCCTTCCTTGCATAAGCGTTTCCGGTTTTTTTCACCCGGAGTATTTATTTCTTGTGGACTAATCATGGCCATATCGTATGGCTTCTCTTATTATGTTTCGAATTTTGGTACTTACAACAAATTGTATGGATCTGTAGGTGCCATGATCGCTTTTATGATTTGGATGCAAGTTGTGGCGGTGGTGTTGCTGTCTGGTTTTGAAATTAATGCCTCTCTGGATCAGGCGATTAAAAGAACAGAGATGGCCAAGCGATAATTTTTTTTGAAAATAGTTGTCAAAAAAGAAAAATCATTAATACATTTGCGCTCCCATTTGGGACAGAGAGGAGTGGCAGAGTGGTCGAATGCGGCGGTCTTGAAAACCGTTGTACCGCAAGGTACCGGGGGTTCGAATCCCTCCTCCTCTGCAAAAAGCCTTCAGATTTAGTTCTGAGGGCTTTTTTGATTTCTATCAGATAGTACAAATGCGCTCAGATTTTTTGTAAATGAATTGCAATTCGTAGGTTGAAATTGAAAGTTCAACTCATATTTTTTTTCTATTGTTACCGATATCAGATAACAATTTTTTTTTCATTGGTCGTACAGATTTATTTCTCTCAAAAGGTGCAACAATGAATGATATTGTTAATGTCATTAATCCAGTGACATTTATTATAAGTAAACCAAAAAATGTATGATTATTAGTATTAAAAGCCATGACCCAATGAAGAACTAATAAAATTCCCAATTGGATCATAAAACTCGGCTTCAAGTTAGTTTTAAAACAGCTGTCAGAATTAATCCGAACCTTGCGTTTTTACAATTTTGTTATACACTCCCATTAATAAAAATGGAGACGCCCACTGGCCTATAAATAGTGCCAGCTTGTCTTTTCCGAAAAGTTTAAGCGTCAATGACACACCCATGGATGCAATAGAAGTCCATAAATAAACATCAGATGGAATGTCTGCGGTGTGTTGCTCAAGTGTTTTTGCAACAGTTCCTTCTTTCTTTTCTTCATTCATAATTGTGTGGTTTAAAATGAAATATTTTTAAATAAAACCGCAAGCTTTTTAGCCATTGAAAGCGGTTTTGCATTTTAAATAAGCCAAATTTTGTTCCATCCTCTTGAGTCTAAGGGAAAAAGTGAAATAAAACCCGTGAGGAATTGAAAAAGGGTAAAAATATTATCGATAAAAAATAATACAAACTACAGCGACGAGATTATTGTACCCAAAATGTAGTCGAAATGTAGGGAAAAGTATACATATTTAACCAGGGTTCATTTTTTTGAATAAATTTAGCATGCTTATTGAAGAAATGTAAAGGCTAAAAAATGAATCAAAACAGCAAATTAAATTCTTTTAAATAGAATATATAATTACTCGCTTAATGGTAACTAATGTAAAAGCATATACTATATGCCCTATAAAGATATTTATAAGAAATACCTTGAGATCAATGGCGGGTGGATAGGGATGTAATGCAAAAAATACTCTCCATACCGTTACTCCAATACAGCCAGCTATGATACCGAGCCACAATGCACTTTTTAAGTTGAGCTTAATTTTTGGGAACTTCAATAACAGATAAAAAAAAGCCCATGAAAAAATAAACCCAACTAGGTAATGAAGTCCATAACCCCAACCTAAAGCTCTACTACTTTGAGATACAAGGCCTTCTGCCGTGGTTTCTGAAGTAACCATGGTTCCTAATATTTTTACAACCTTTAAATTAGCGACAATTATCAAAGACATAACATCCAAATAAAGTGTCATCGCCGCGGCAGCAACCAAGCCAGCTATTACTATTAAGGAAATTTTCATAAAATGGCGAATTGTTTGGTGATTAGAATGATATTAATACAAATAAGATACCATCATCAAGCTATTGCATTTAGTCTTGTTGTATCCATTTAGTTTTTAATGGTAAGCTTTTTGTTTTCACCCTATCAATAATATTGGAGAATGACGCATTCCCGAATACATTCATTTCTAAAAAATATAAGATTATGGAAGATGTAGGAAAAAAGTCTTGGGCTATTGCAGAAGGGTACATCCCATCGAAAAGTAATGGGCCAGAACCAGACATGACGAGCCACGACACACTATGTGTACTCAACTGTACTGAACAAGTTGCGAAGCTTACTGTATGGATATACTTTGAAGATAAAGATCCGGTTGGGCCTTACAAGCTTTCAGTACCTGCTCAAAGAACCAAGCACTTTAGATTTAATGAGCTAAATGACCCAGCCGAAATCCCCAGAGATACAGATTATGCCAGCCTTATCACCTCTGATATTCCCGTAGTAATACAATACACGAGATTGGACTCACGACAAGCGGAAAATGCCATCTTTTCCACCATTCCATTTTATAGATAATGGACAAGCACTGGTATAAAAATGCAATTATCTATGGCCTTGATGTTAAGTTGTTTCAAGATTCGAATAACAATGGTTTTGGCGATTTTAAAGGTCTAACTTCAAGGCTGGATTATATAAAGGAATTGGGCATAAATTGTCTCTGGTTGATGCCCTTTTTTCCTTCTCCCTTAAAAGATTACGGCTATGATGTGCAAGATTTTTTGGGGATTGATCCCAGATTGGGCAATATGGATGATTTCATCAATTTGATAGATGCATGTAATGAGAAAGAGATAAGGGTAATCATAGACCTGGTTATTAACCATACTTCCACCAACCACGATTGGTTTGTGCAAGCAAAGTCTGATAAGGCATCCAAGTATAGAGATTATTATTTATGGAAGGATGAAATAGAAGAAAATGAAACTAAAAAAACAATGTTTGAAGGAAATGAAGGTAGTATTTGGGAATATGTGCCTCAGACGAATTCATACTACTTACATACCTACTATCAAGAACAAGCCGACCTGAATATTGCCAACCCCGCTGTAAGGAATGAGATATTTAAAATAGTAAAGTTTTGGTTGAATGTCGGCGTATGCGGTTTTAGGATTGATGCGGCTCATGCTCTCACCGAGGCCTATCCGAAAGAGCAACACTCAATGGAGAATTTCAACTCTTTTCTGGGTGAAATTCGGGATTATGCTAATACCATAAACCCTGAAGCGGTGTTGTTAGGTGAAGCAGATGTCCCGCCTAAGTTGATTCAGGAATATTTTGGAAATGGAGATCGCATCGACATGTTGTTCAATTTCTTAACCAATCAATATAAGTTTCTGGCCATGGCAGAGCAGTCAGCCAGACCCTTGCTGAAAGCCTTGAAACTATCAAAAAAAATCAAGTACGGGCATTTTCTCAATTTTGTGCGCCACCACGATGAACTAAACCTTCAACAACTAAATAATAAGGAAAGAAAGGTGGTATTAGACAGTTTTGCACCTGATGATGACATGAGAATTTATAAAAACGAGGGTATCAAAAGAGAGCTGCCGACCATGTTAAATAATGACATGGCAAGAATAAAGCTTACTTATATCCTAA
>DAIQNU010000218.1:0-6509 GCA_036788235.1 Cyclobacteriaceae bacterium | reverse complement strand
TTTACAACAACCTGATAGCGGCCATGTTGATTAAGCGCATCAATGACAGGCCGGAATACATCTACGAAAACCACTTCGTATCCCGACCTGCCAAAGAGCTGGCCGATAAATGATCGGCCTATTTTACCTGCACCTATTACTACTATTTTTTTCAAACGCCTGCTTTATTTCTTCTGATTTGTTCCTTTGCACTAAAATTGCCCGTAGGCTTATGATCTTTGAGTGGAAGGATTTTTTCATGTATGGCATCAATGATCCAGTCGGCTTGAGGAAAGAAATACTTTTCCATTTCATACGCTGGTGTTATCCAGTTTCTTGAACCAACCACTACAGGAGGTGCATCGAGATAATCAAATGCCGTTTCTGTAATGGTTTGCGCCATTTCTTTCAAGAACGATCCTTTTTCGCAAGCATCACTGGCAAGTATAATTCTGCCGGTCTTTTTTACAGATTCTATCACGGGCTCGTAATTGAAAGGCACCAGCGAACGTGCATCAATCACTTCGGCGGAAATGCCATATTTCTCCTTGAGTATATCAGCCGCTTCAATAGCCTTGTAAAGGGTAGAACCGATGGTAAGAATAGTTACATCCTTTCCTTCGCGTTTTACATCAGGCTCACCAATTTCTATTTCATAATAACCTTCGGGGACACCTTCTTCGTGAAACAATTCAGCGATATCGTATACGCGTTGGCTTTCAAAAACAATTACCGGATCGGTGCCATTCAATGCGGCATTTAATAAGCCTTTGGCATCGTAGGGTGTTACCGGAAAAATCACTTTTAATCCAGGAATCTGCGCTACCATGGTCGACCAGTCTTGTGAGTGTTGCGCGCCATATTTCGAACCTACAGATACACGCATCACTACGGGCATTTGCAATAAGCCGCCACTCATGGCCTGCCACTTCGATAGCTGGTTGAATACTTCATCGCCGCATCGACCCAGAAAATCGCAATACATGATTTCGGGTATTACGCGGCCTCCACACATGGCATAACCGACGGCAGTACCCATAATGGCGCCTTCTGAAATGGGTGAGTTGAACAAACGGTGATAAGGCAATGCTTCGGTAAGTCCGCGGTACACGGCAAAAGCGCCACCCCAATCCCGGTTCTCTTCACCATATGCAATAAGCGTGGGATCTTTGTAAAAACGGTCAACTATGGCTTCAAAAAGACCATCGCGCAATTGGTACGACTTCATTTTTGATACTTCCTTGCCGTCTTTGAGCCAAAAACGCTCCTTTTTGCTAATCTGCTGCACCCTTGGGTTTTCTTCCATCGGATGATTAACCACAGGCTTGCGATCATCAAATTTCTCAACAGCCTTGTTAGAAAACATCATGTCCGCAATGGCATCGGGTTGAGCTACCATGTCAATCATGGGTGAAATCTCATCATTGCAAGCTAAGGTAAGCGCCTTACTCACCATGGTTATACTCTGTTGCTTAATGCTTTCCAGTTCGTCACTGGTGCAGATGCCTGCGGTAACAAGCGAAGCACCGTATCCTATAATGCTATCAACATTTTGCCATGCCTCTATTTCTTCTTTGCTACGATACGACGAAGCATCTGAAGGCGAGTGTCCACTATACCTGTAAGTAAGTGTATCTAATAAAACAGGGCCTTTTTTATCTTCCAATATGGCTTTTTTCCTTTTGAATGCATCGATCACGGCCAATGGATTATAACCATCGATGCGCTCGGCATGCATTTGGTAAGGTGCAAAGGCTGCACCTACACGTGCCAGTATATCATAGCCCATGGTCTCACCACGTGTTTGTCCACCCATACCATACTGGTTGTTCATAAAATTGAATATGATCGGCAAACCACCTTTATATTCATCTTCCCAAAGCAACCTAAATTGATCCATCGAGGCAAAACACATACCTTCCCAAACGGGACCACAGCCCATGGAAGCATCGCCAATATTGGCCACTACGATACCGGGTTTTTGATTCACCTTCTTAAACAATGCAGCACCTACGGCAATATCACCAGATCCACCCACGATGGCATTGTTGGGATACACACCAAATGGCAGGAAAAAAGCATGCATGGATCCACCCAAGCCTTTATTAAAACCTGTGCCTCTGGCAAAAATCTCTGCCAAAGTGCCGTACAACAAAAAGTCTATTGCAAGTTCTTTGGTATTCCCTTTAAAACCTTTTTCTACTGGGCGTAGCGTGGCACCATCCCAATATCCCTTCATGATGTCAATAAGGCTGTTGTCGTCCAGCTTGAAAATGGCAGAAAGACCTTTGGCGAGGATTTCACCATGACTGCGGTGAGAACCAAAGATAAAATCATTGGTGTCGAGATTAAATGCCATGCCTACAGCCGATGCCTCTTGTCCTATGGACAAGTGAGCTGGCCCCGGGTGATTGTATGAAATGCCTTGATACTCACCTTTAATTTTAATCTCATTGAGCATGGTTTCAAATTCGCGAATAAGCACCATATCGGCATATATGCGTATGAGCTCATCTTTGGTATAATGTACCTTTTCTTCCTCAATGGTTTTGTCGTAAGCATTTACCGGTATGGGATCAAATGTAATCTGACCACCTTTTCTCTCTTTTGCCGGGTCTATATATCCTATTTTAGGCATAACTATTCTATTTGTTGTTTTAAAGACTTATTTCAAGATTTTCAATTTCATTTTTCACATCACGCAAAAATGCCGCAGCAGGTGCGCCATCAAGGGCCCGGTGATCAAAGGTGAGCGAAAGGCCAATTTTTGGCACAAAGCCTATGACCCCGCCTCCAATATCTGCGGGCTGCAAACTGATGGTGTTGATGCCCAGTATTCCTACTTGTGGTGGATTGAGCACCGGTGTGAACATTTCAATGCCAAAAGACCCCAGATTGGATACTGTGAAAGTCGCACCTTGCAATAATTCCGGGTCAATGGCTCCTTGCTGACTTTTGGTGGCTAGTTCTTTCATTTGTGCCGAAAGCCCTTCGATGCTCAGATGGCTGGCGTTTTTAAGTGTGGGTACCATGAGTCCGCGAGGAGTGTCAACGGCAAAGCCAAGATGCACGTTCTGGAATGTACGAATGCTGTCTCCCTGAAAATGTGCATTGATTGCACTGTGTTTTTTCAAAGCCTGCACAATTGCAAAGCACACCAAATCATTGATGGTAATGTTGTAGGCATATCCTTCAGCCATTTTTGATTTAGCTTTGTGGCGCAATGCCTGAATCTTGCGGGCATCGGCACTGATATGCAAGGTGAGTTGTGCTGTATTGGCCAGCGACTCATACATATTCTGGGCAATAATTTTCCGGATGTTCGAAATCTTTTTGTCCTGATAGTCATCGGTAAGCGCTACTGATGGTACTATTTTCACATCAGCTGCCCTAACTTTACCACCTGGGCCACTGCCTTTTTCAGGCAATTCGATTTTTTCCTGACTTGCAATAGCTCTGGCTAAAGGCGTGGATTTGGGTTTCGCAACCAAGGCTGCCTGCACATCGCGCTCTATGATTCTGCCGTAAGGACCTGTACCGCTGATACCATCGACAGTGGTTTGCGTTTCTCCAGCCAGTTTGCGTGCTCGTGGCGATATGTGTGCTGAACTTAAAGTAGCTTGGTTGTCACTGTTTGATTTGGCAGCTTCTTTCTGCACAGATTCTGTAGATGTCTGCACTACTTCAACAGGCTTTTCAGACGTGGCGGCTACCTCTGCCCCACCGGGCATCAAAGATGCATAGTCTTCACCGGGTTGTCCTATGATGGCGATCGTATCCAAAACTGGAATTTCATCGCCTTCTGCGGCAAATATCTCGAGCAGCACGCCATCGATGGGTGCTTCCTGCTCGAAGGATGCCTTGTCGGTTTCGTAAGAAAATAAGAGCTCCCCTTTGGCAACTTTATCGCCTTGCTTTTTATACCATTCGGAAAAAATACAACTTTCTACCGATTGCCCTTGGCGGGGCATAATGACTGCTTCTGCCATAGTTTTTTATATAATTGAAATTGCTGTGTATATCTAGTATTAACCCAAACTTATAAAAACAAATTATTTAACTTGTATTAACAAATAATTGATTGCGAATAAATTATTGCCATATTAAGTAAATATTTAGCTTTTTAACATTTAATTAACTTACTTAGCATTATCTTGTAATGACAAGTAAAGGTATTGCTTTTTTAATTAAGCACAAAGATTTTAAAAAACAATTCTGCTATATTTGACCCATGAGCACGAACACATTGGAGACTTCAGAGAGCAAAATGCCGCAGCATCGCCGGCTTTATGAATTGCTTCGTAAGCATATTCGTGATGGACTATATGCAGAGGGCGATATGTTGCCTTCTGAAAATGAATTGTGTGCCTTACATCAGGTTACCCGCCCCACTGTGCGCCAAGCACTTTCTACCTTGGTGAATGAAAGCTACATTAAAAAGCAGCAGGGTAAAGGCAGCATTGTACAACCATTGCCCAAGGGTATAGGTATACTCTCGTTGCAAGGCACTACAGTGAGTGTTGGCAGCAGCCACTTACAAACCCAACTTGTAGCCAAACCCAGTATAATGCCTTGGCCTGAAGATTTTCCTTATGACCTCACCACCATTGAGAAAGAATCGGGATGCATAAAATTAGAACGTACGCGTAGTGTTGATGGCGCACAGATTTTGTTTGATGTGAGCTATATTCCCAATATTAATTTACCAAGGTTTTGCCAAAAATCATTCGACAACAAATCTTTGTTTGAAGTACTGCGAACCTACTATCAGATAGAAGTAACAGGCGGTACACAGCGACTACAGGCCATACCTGTAGATGATATGGTGAGTAAGTACCTCAATTTAAAACTCGGAATGCCAATCCTGAAACTGGAAAGGATATTGGAAACCAACCGCGACGGGCTGAGATTTTTCTCCTTTATATATTGCGATACCAGCAAATACTACCTAGAGGGTAATTTCTAAAAACCCCTTTGCCTCATAGCCTCAAAAACAATCACTGCGGTGGAAGTAGATACATTGAGAGAATCATGTTGCCCAAGCATGGGAATAATGATATGTTCATCGGCTTCATCGAGCCAAGTCTGGCTCAAACCATTGGCTTCGGTTCCCATAACAATGGCCGAAGGCTCACAATAATTCACCTGATCGTACCGGTTTGATGCCGTAAGAGCAGCCGCAAAGGTCTTTATTCTTTTTTGGTTAAGGTAAGCAATGGCTTCAGAAGTATCGGCTATGGCAATCTGAACGGCAAATGAACAGCCGATTCCTGAGCGAATAACGTTGGGATTGTATATGTCAGTTGCCGGATCGCAAACAATCACCGCATGAACCGCTGCCGCATCTGCAGTACGCAATACCGCGCCCAAATTGCCAGGCTTTTCAACACTTTCCAATACAATTATCAATGGTTTCTTTGGCAGAGTCAGACTGTCTAAATGGTGCGTTTTGGCTTGCATGACCGCTACTAGGCCATCGCGATTTTCTCTATATGCCAACTTGGCAAAGGCTTCCTTACTGGTTTCAAAAACACTCGTTTTGGCAGGCAGGCCCAGGCTTTGAATGGATGCTAAACCGCCGGACTCAGCACATACAAACACCTGCGTAGGTTGATAGTGATTGTCGAGTGCCAAGGAAATTTCACGCAGGCCTTCTACTATAAAAGTACCAGTCGATTTCCGTTCCGATGCTTTTTCCTGAAGTTTTACAACACGTTTTATCCTTTCATTTTTAGCACTTGTGATCTTTTCTGCCATTATCGTTTCTTAGTGAAATTCTTTGCAAAATTAAACTGCAATAAATCAAAAATAACCCGATACTTATATCATATTTGAACTTTCATTGAGATAAGTATAAAATGATCAAGGTTGCTACACCTGCGCATTGGCAGGATTACGAGCTGATAGACTCGGGAAATTTTCTAAAGCTTGAGCGATTTGGCAAATACATTCTATCGCGCCCCGAACCACAGGCGGTCTGGGATCCCGTACTTTCTGAAAAAGAATGGCAAAAAAAGGCAGATGCTGTATTTAGTAAAGAAAAAGGCAAATCGGGAGATTATGGCGATAAAGGCGAATGGAAACTTAAACCCAATATGCCAGCCAAATGGAATATTTCTTACCAATACAAAAGCATGGATCTGAAATTCAGGCTTGGGCTAACAGGTTTTAAACATGTGGGCATTTTTCCAGAGCAAGCAGAAAACTGGAACTTTATTTACGATACACTCAATTCTTATCAACTAAAAGAAGCGGCACCGGTTTTAAATTTATTTGCCTATACCGGAGGCGCATCTTTGGCCGCCAGAGCTGCCGGCGCAGATGTTGTACATGTAGATTCCGTAAAACCTGTCCTTAATTGGGCTTCTGAAAATATGCAAGCCAGCAATTTGAGTGATATACGCTGGGTGCTGGAAGATGCTATGAAATTTGTAAAAAGGGAAGTAAAACGTGGCAAAGACTACCGGGGCATTATTCTGGATCCTCCGGCTTATGGTCGTGGTGCGGCTGGAGAAAAATGGGTGCTGGAA
>DAIQNU010000217.1:0-6541 GCA_036788235.1 Cyclobacteriaceae bacterium | reverse complement strand
GCCTTCTACTTTGAGGTAATCATCAGAAAGTACAAACTTGGCATAGCAGGTTTTTGCATTCTCCTGTACCAATGCTTTAAAATCGCGAACTTCGGTGCTATGGCATATTTTTGAAGAGAACTCAACACTGTTTTTATTGAACTTCTCGTTGAATCGAACCACACCTAGTACAGCTTGAAATCGACTTTCGTCAATAGGTACAATAATGACTGATTTTCTCTTGTCATATTCAGAAAACTGCCCTCCGAGCTCCTCGGAAAACCTTTCCATGAAATCATTCAGATTAAAATTAACCACCAGGTCAGCTTTTGGAATAGTTAGTGTCACGTTATTATCGGATTATCAATTCTGAAATGTTTCACAATATGCATATTAAATTGCACTTTGTCAATTGATAGCACAAATTATTTACCTGAAATGTACAATTGTGGCACCATAGCCAAATTTTTCCTTGTCAGAATCCTCAAAATATTTGATATGATCCATGTTGCTAAGTGCCTTATGAATAGCCTGTCTTAGTACTCCATTGCCTACTCCATGGATAATTTTCAGGCTATTGGCGTTACTTAACAGGGCATTATCCAATGACTTATGAAAAGCATTTAGTTGCATCTCTAATGCTGTTCCACTGGAATTTTCCAGACCTGGAAGTTTTTCTAAATGCAGATCTATTTCCAAGCTTTTGCCTGTATTCTGACCCTTGAAAGTGACTTGTTCAGGCTCGTTTTTTTCAAGCATTTTTTCTTTGAGCACCGCAGGATCTATTTTTCTATGGCTTTCGTCTATTCGTATAAGATAAGCCTCCTGGTTAATGACGGGTGCTGTTTTTTTACTGCGAAAAAAATTGGCGGCTTTAAATTGGATTTTTGCCGTCAGAGGTTCTTTACTTCTGCCTATTTCTTTATCGTGAAATATACATACGGCATAGAGCGAAGGCCATTGCTCAAAACGATCCAAACGCCAAAAGCCAGATTTCTGGTACGTCATTGGTTGCAAGTGTCCGGCTAAAATGCCCTTAGTGTTTTCCTGATGCCACTCCGATAAAGAAAACAAGAGCTCGCTTTTACTATGATTAATGATGGTAAGACTGAGCTCCTGATCGTTGAAAGGGACAAATGCCAAATACACTCCTTCTACCTCAGAACTTTGTTTTTTAGTCATAGGTTGTTGTATCGGCTCGTCCTTTTTTTGATTACCAAAATAAGTTTTTTCTTCAGCCGCAATCACCACCAACTCTCTGCGTAATACAGGTATGATAAAGCCATCTTCTATCTCAACCTCCACAACTTTTTGATCTTTAAATCCCACCACTATACCCTGCTCCTGGCCTTTGAGCAATCGTACTTTATCTCCTATATTCATTATATACACCTTTTTTGTTTCATTTCAAGCATTTTTCCTACAAATACATGAAACTTGGTTGAACTAACCGAGAGCTTCTTTGTATACTTTTAATGCTCTTTCTCGTGCAAAGGTATGTTCTATCATTGGTTTTTCTTGCTTTTCTGTATCTGTTTCAGGCACCCATTGCTTTATATATTGCTTTTCCTTGTCAAATTTGTCGGTTTGCGCATAGGGGTTGAAAATCCTAAAATATGGTTGCGCATCTGTGCCTGTACCTGCCGCCCATTGCCAGCCGCCATTATTAGAAGCCAACTCGTAGTCGAGTAATTTCTCTGCAAAGTAAGCCTCGCCCCATCGCCAATCTATGAGTAAATGCTTGGTAAGAAAACTCGCCACAATCATTCTTACCCTGTTGTGCATATATCCTATAGTATTGAGTTCGCGCATTCCGGCGTCAACTATTGCGTAGCCTGTTTTACCCTGACACCACTTGGCAAAATCTTCTTCATCGTTGCGCCAGGGTATGTTTTCATATTGAGGTTTAAAGGCCTTATCAACCACATGAGGAAAATTGTATAGCACCATACTGTAAAATTCCCGCCAAATAAGTTCACTGAGCCAGGTTTCATTGAGCTGATTGCCAATGCTTACGGCCTCCCGAATACTGAGCGTGCCATGACGCAGGTGAATCCCCAATCGTGTAGTACCTGTTTTTGCCGGGAAATTTCGCAATTGATCATACTTTGAAATGATTTTTTTATCGAATTCAAGCGGAGGAATGTTGATTTCAGATTTGGAAAAACCCATTGCTTGCAAGGAATGGACTTGATCGAAGTTGTCCTTTAAAAAGTTTTGCACCAGATTTCCACTTTCATATTGCTGAAGCGAAAGGTTTTCAAACTTTGCCAACCACTTGTTTTTGTAAGGAGTAAATACTTTGTATGGATCGCCACTGTCCGTGCAGATTTCCTTTTTTTCAAATATCACATGGTCTTTGAAGGTGAAGAATCCCACACCATTTTCTTTCAATAGATTTTCTACTTCTGTATCTCTTTGGATGGCATAAGGTTCATAATCGCGATTGGTATATACTGCCTCAATGTCATATTCTATCACCAAATGTTTAAAAACTTCTACGGGTGTATCGTAAAATGTCTTAATTCCTGAGCCAGATTTATTCAACTCTGTATGTATACTTTCGATCTGTGACTGGATAAATCCGACTCTGGCATCGGCTTTATTTTCAAGTTTGTCGAGTATGTTTTTATCAAAAATGAAAATTGGCAAAACGGGAATTGATTCCCTCAAGGCATAGTAAAGCCCAGTGTTGTCATGTACCCGGAGATCGCGGCGAAACCAGAAAATATTAATTTTTTGCTTTTGCATGGTTTTTTTAAATATAATCAACAAACTACAACCTGTATTAAAAGTTTACACCTAATACTAAAGCATTGACATTTGTTAAGTATAAAAACCTCTATGAATCAATTTCGCTAACTTGATGATTAACTATCTATTAAAGGCGTATCTTTGCTAATTGATTTAAATACATAAAATATTCATTGCTATTTAATAATTTTGCACTGCTGGTAAGCGACAAAGGTGAGCAAAGTGAAAAGAATAGCCAGTAGCTTACATTAACATAATTGAACAGGCATACGTGAAGAATATCCGAAATTTTTGCATAATCGCACACATTGACCATGGCAAGAGTACGCTTGCCGACCGACTACTCGAATTTACCAAGACTGTATCATCCAGAGACATGCAAGCTCAGTTGCTCGATAGCATGGATTTGGAACGTGAGCGTGGTATTACCATTAAGAGCCATGCCATTCAGATGGAGTACATGTACGAGGGAGAAAATTATATTCTCAACCTGATAGATACCCCCGGGCACGTTGACTTTTCTTATGAAGTTTCGAGGTCGATTGCCGCATGCGAAGGGGCCCTTTTAATTGTCGATGCCTCTCAGGGTATTGAAGCCCAGACAATTTCGAATCTATACCTTGCATTGGAGCATGATTTGCAGATTATACCGGTTCTCAATAAAATAGATTTGCCGGGCGCCGAGCCAGAGCTGGTTAAGGATGAAGTGGTAGATTTATTGGGTGTAAATGCTGAAGATATTATCTACGCAAGCGGAAAAGAAGGTATTGGTATTGAAGATATTCTCAATGCCATAGTTACTCGAGTTTCGCCACCAAAAGGAGATCCTGGCGCACCTTTACAAGCGATGATCTTCGATTCTTTGTACAATTCTTATAGAGGGGTAGAAGTAATTTTTCGTGTTTTCAATGGCGAAATAAAAAAAGGTGACAAGGTAAAGTTTCTCAATACAGGCAAAGAATATGAGGCTGACGAAGTAGGTGTATTGAAATTATTGCACAAGCCCACCCAAGTGATTTCAACGGGAAATGTAGGCTACCTTATATCGGGAATAAAAGTGGCCAAAGAGGTGAAAGTAGGAGATACCATAACCCATACCAGCCGACCTTGTAATGCGACCATCAAAGGCTTCGAAGATGTAAAGCCAATGGTTTTTGCCGGGATTTATCCTGTAGAAACCAGTGAGTTTGAAGAGCTTCGGGCTTCCATGGAAAAACTACAGCTCAATGATGCATCCTTGGTGTGGGAACCGGAAACCTCCATGGCTTTGGGCTTTGGATTTCGCTGTGGATTTTTAGGCATGCTCCATATGGAGATCATTCAGGAACGCCTGGAGCGCGAATTTGACATGACGGTGATTACTACCGTGCCATCGGTGCAGTTTAAGGTTACCCTTACCGACGACAGTATCGTGATGGTAAGTGCACCATCCGAAATGCCCGATCCCAGCAAAATAAGCTATATTGAGGAACCCTTTATAAAAGCTCAAATTATCACCAAGGCAGAATACATAGGTTCCGTAATAGCCTTGTGTATGGACAAGCGTGGATTGCTGAAAAATCAAAACTACCTCACTGTAGATCGTGTTGAAATGGTGTTTGAATTGCCATTGTCCGAGATTGTTTTTGACTTTTTTGATAAGTTAAAAACAATGTCTCGTGGCTATGCTTCACTCGATTATGAACTGATAGGTTTCAGGCAATCGAACATGGTGAAGCTCGATATCATGCTTAATGGCGAAAAAGTAGATGCACTCTCAGCCATAGTGCATCGCGACAAGGCTTATGACTGGGGCAAAAGACTTTGCGAAAAATTGCGTGAACTCTTGCCTCGACAAATGTTTGAAATCGCCATTCAGGCAGCCATTGGCACCAAGGTAATTGCCCGTGAAACGGTAAAGGCTCTTAGGAAAAATGTAATTGCAAAGTGCTATGGTGGCGATATATCAAGAAAACGCAAACTGCTCGAAAAGCAGAAAAAAGGAAAGAAACGAATGAGAGCTGTAGGTAATGTGGAAATACCTCAGGAGGCCTTTATGGCGGTGCTCAAACTCGATACATAATAAAAATAGCATTATTCATGGCAACTATATTAGATGGCAAAAAAACTGCCGAAGACATACGCGTTGAAATAGCTGAAGAAGTAAAGCAAATTGAGGCTGCCGGTCAAAAAATCCCTCATCTGGCAGCTATACTGGTTGGGAGTGATGGGGCCAGCGAAACCTACGTAAGCCATAAGGTGAAAGACTGTCAGCAAGTAGGTTTTGGTTCTACACTTAAGCGCTTCGATGCAAGCATTACCGAAGCAGAATTGCTTAAAGAAGTAGCAGCAATCAACGACAATCCGGATATTGATGGCCTGATTGTTCAGTTACCACTACCCAAGCATATTTCAGTTGAAAAAGTGACCTCTTTTATCAAGCCTGAAAAGGACGTAGACGGTTTTCATCCGGCCAACGTAGGCCGAATGGTGAAAAACTTGCCTGCATTTATATCAGCAACACCTTTTGGTATAGTAAAACTACTCGAAAGATATAAAGTTGAAACCTCCGGGAAACATTGTGTAGTAATAGGCCGCAGCGATATTGTAGGTACGCCTATGAGTATATTATTATCGAGAAAATCCTATCCTGGCAACTGCACGGTAACACTCTGCCATAGCCGCACACCTGACATTAGTACCTACACCAGACAGGCTGATATTATAGTAGCAGCTCTGGGCATACCCGGCTTCCTGAAGGCTGATATGGTCAAAGAAGGTGCGGTGGTAATTGATGTTGGCATAACCCGCGTAGAAGATTCATCTAAAAAATCAGGCTATACGCTGGCAGGTGATGTGCTGTATGACGAAGTAGCTCCCAAATGTTCATTTATTACGCCTGTCCCTGGTGGTGTAGGCCCAATGACACGCGCTTCCTTATTACTAAATACTTTACTGGCTTCTAAAAAAGTGGTTCAATTCTAAATATGACAACTTCAACAAATCCAGTCACAGGACACTTTCTTCCTGTTATGGAAGCTTTTTATACCATTCAGGGTGAAGGCTACCATCAGGGAAAAGCCGCCTATTTTATCCGGCTGGGTGGCTGCGATGTTGGCTGTGTATGGTGCGATGTAAAGGAATCGTGGGATGTAAATGCCTTTCCTTTGCTATCTGTTGAGCAAATAGTAGCCGAGGCCAGTAAATACCCGGCACGAAACGTCGTCATTACCGGTGGTGAACCACTTATGCACCCTTTAGATACACTTACTACGGCATTAAAGGAAGCAGGCTTTGCTACCCATATCGAAACATCCGGTGCCTGGCCATTATCAGGTCAGTGGGACTGGATATGTTTTTCTCCCAAGAAATTTAAAAAACCACTCGATGAAGTTTGTTCTCAAGCACATGAACTTAAAGTAGTGGTATATAATAATAGCGACTTCGAATTTGCCATTTCCTATGGCCAACAAGTTAATAATGCATGCCGCAAATACCTGCAACCCGAATGGAGCCGCTCTAAAAAAATGACCACAGCCATTGTTGAATTTGTCAAAGAAAACCCGGAGTGGGAAATTTCATTACAAATTCATAAGTTTATGGATGTGCCTTAATCCAATCAATACCAGACTCATTCGTTTGCCTTTTACTATTATTAGTTTTATGCGATATATAGGATATTCAATTTTATTTCTTTTGCTTTCTCAGCCATTATGGAGTCAATCTCGACTTTCTACATCAAATAAACGCGCAATAAAATTTTATCAGGAAGGCGAACTGCTCATTAGGCAACGTAGTTTCAACGATGCCATAGCCAACTTTCACAAGG
>DAIQNU010000216.1:0-6599 GCA_036788235.1 Cyclobacteriaceae bacterium | reverse complement strand
AAATTAAATATATGAATATAATCGTTCGTCAACTTAATATGATCCCGATCCGTCAATTGTATTGTATCATGGCTTTAATGATACTGGCAGGTCAAAGTTTATGGGCTCAGGACGACACCTTTATTCGTGAAGGAGAAAAAATTGAAGGTGAAGTAGTTATTCAGAAAGATCTGAAAATTGAACTTCCACCTGCAGATAGAAACTTTGAGAAAATATCTCCCCAAAATTTCAGTACAGCTGATGCACAGCCGCTCAACTACCGAACCACCGACTATCCGATGACGATCACGGATCTAAGTACTCATTTGCGCGTTCTAAAAATAAAATCCGACGACCCATCTGAGCTCAAAGGCAATTATATAAAAGGAGGATTTGGCAATTATGCCACCCCTTACCTCAAAGGTTATTTTGGTATGGGAAAAAATCCCAATGCTAATTTCAACCTCAATGTTGGTCATATTTCTTCAGCAAGAGGACCGGTTGACACGCGTAACTCAGCGGATGGACATACAACTATTGGGTTAAATGGAAAATTTTCTGCTAAAAAATTGAAGATCGGATCCTTTGCTACCTACAATAGAGACAAATACCATTTCTATGGGTATACGCCAGGTGTTGAAATAAGCAGAGACTCGATTCGCCAAGTGTATCATTCGGCAAGTATAGGTATCGATTTCACAACACTAGATGTTGAAGCTCCTTTTAAAATACGTGGGGATCTAAGTTTCTCACATATTAGTGACCGTTTTGATGTTTCAGAAAATAATGTTCGGGCCAATTTGGGTTTTGACTTTGAACTCAATGATGAAGTTTCAGTAGTAACCGATGTTAATACACTATTTAGTAAGTTCACTTTTGGCGATACGCAAAATCGTAGCCTGGTAGGTGTTGCTTCTGGTTTAAGATATAAAATCAAAGGGTTTGAAGCTGAAGGTGGATTTCGCTTTGTGCTGAACAACGACACAATAGCCAGTGTCAGAAAGACATCAATCTTCCCCTGGGCAAAAGCTTCTTATCAACTCACGGAAATGATTTCCGCCTATGCCAGTTTGGATGGCAATGTACATGAGGTGACACTGGATAAAATTAGTCGTGAAAACCCTTTTCTCAGACCCGGAACTTCCTTAGCACATACCCAAAATAATCTTGATTTATCCGGAGGATTTCGTGGACGGCTGGCAAACAGTGTAGGGTTCGATGCCGGTTTTTCGCTTGGCAATAGTAAGAATCTATATTTCTATCAATTGTTTCCGGAAGCGGCAAATCAATTTACCATGCTCTACGATGATGAAAGTACTACCTATTACAGCTTTCAAACATCACTATCATATAGTATTCAGAAGGTTGGTGGTGTAGCCGCCGATATCAAATTTATAGGTTATAATACCCGGGCTTTTGATGAAGCATGGCATCGCCCAAATTTTATTGCCAATGTCAACGGCTGGTATAATCTCTATGACAAAATAATGTTGAAAACTGATATTTTTGGAATAGCAGGTATTAGAGCCTTGGATCCGGTAAGTTTTGAAACAAAAGAATTAAAGCCAGCAGTAGACATTAATTTGCAAGCTGATTATCGATTTTCAGACCGTTGGGGTGCATTTTTGATGGTGAATAACCTACTGACCAGAAAATATGAATTACTATTGAATTATCCCAATAGATCTATTTTGCTGATTGCCGGGCTTTCACTTGAGTTTTAGTCATTCTGGATAATTGATACTAAAAATTACGCAAATATTTGATGGAGCTTGACATGTAGAAGTTGCTATATTCAAAGATGTAGTTAGGTAAAATGAGATTATTGACGGTTTTTATTTGGAATTTACCGTTTTTTTGGTGGAAATTGCGTCGAAATGCAAATGGATTAATTTATTGAAAATCAGTATTTTGTATTTTATGTGTAATATATTGTAAAACAATAAGTTAAAACAAACAGCGAAATTCTTTGTGTGAGTTAAATTTTGTCTTACTTTTACTATAATCACAAAAAATTCCTTAATTTTTAACTATTTTACTAAAAAGAATCCTATGGAAGGTAAAGAATTTTATCAGGATGATGATCAAGATCAAAATGATTCATCTAAAAAGAAGGACGAAGATTCAGATGATTTTGGATTGCCTGAGATGGATGATGATACTACATCTGACGAAGATGATGCCCCAAATACTAAAAGAGACGACTTCTACGAACCAGAAAATATAAGCAGTACTTACGATCCTGAGCCAAGCCCTGAGGAAGAACGCCAATGGACTTCTTATGGCAATGAAGACACCTACAATGAAGAAGAGGTGGTATATGAAGAAGAAAAGGAGTATCGTGGTGTACATGGTTTAGATGATGATGACTCAGGGTCAAAAACCACCACCATTGTTGTAATTATTTCAATAGTCATTTTAGTGCTAGCAATTGGGGGAGGTTTGTTTTGGTGGTTCAACCGTGATACAAAACCTGTTGTTCAGGAGCCCGTCAGACCTGTAGTTGAAACACCTGTAGAACCTCAAATTCGTGAAGAACCTGTAGTAGAGCCTACACCTGAGCCCGTAGTTGGATATTCAACAGAGCAAATCGAATTGATTGAAAACCCAACTGGTAACTATTATGTAATTATTGGTAGCTTTTTTGATAGTGACCTGGCTCGAGATTATGGCAAGAAACTTGCTAAAGACAACATTGGTAGTGTGCTATTGGCACCACGTGGCAAAAATAAATTTTATAGATTAGCCATAGCTGATTTTGCGAGCTTACAAGATGCCACTGTTCGCGCCGAATCGCTAAAATCAACATATGGCGAAGAAGTTTGGGTTATCAGGTTTTAATATATGAATCTACTACAGATTACTACTTTTTCAGTCGACTCAGTGGATGTCTCGGCAGAAAGTGCCAGTGTTTCAATTGGTGAATTAATTTTAAAAGGGGGATTTATGATGATCCCCATTTTTATATTGTCAATAATGGCCATCGTCATCTTTGTTGAACGTTACAGAACAATCAAACGAGCATCCAAAATTCCCGAGGGTTTTATGGAAAAAGTAAAAGGCCTCGTATCAGAGGGAGATATAAAAGGTGCCAGAATGATGTGTGCACAAAGCGAAACACCTATATCTCGTATGTTAGAGAAAGGTGTAGCTCGAATCGGAAATCCTTTGAAAAATATTGAAGTTTCAATTGAAAACGTAGGTAAAATTGAAATCTATAATCTTGAAAAAAATCTCGCTGTTTTGGCAACCATCGCTGGTGTAGCACCGATGATGGGATTTTTGGGAACAGTCACGGGTATGATTCAGGCATTTATAGCTATAGCACAAGAGGAAGGCTCAGTTAGTCCCAAATTACTTTCTGGAGGTATCTATGAAGCCATGATTACCACAGCCGCAGGTTTGTTTGTAGGTATCATAGCCTACCTTGGTTACAATTTTTTGGTGGCAAGGGTACAAAAGGTAGTGCATATGATGGAGTACACATCTATAGATTTTATTGACCTCTTACAGGAGCCTCGCTAATCATGAACTTAAAATCAAAGCATAAAATAGATTCTGGTTTTAGTATGTCTTCCATGACAGATATAATTTTTCTATTGCTTATATTTTTCATGCTCACATCAACATTTGTTACGCCCTCAGGTTTGCCGGTAAACTTGCCATCCAGCAAATCTTCAAGCATTGTATTGCAAAAAGTAAGTGTAACCATTACTCCTGATCTCAGGTATTATATTAATGAGTCCAGAGTATCACGCGATATTTTGGAAATTGAGTTGGAAAAAGCACTGCAAGGGAAAGAAGGCGTGGTAGTATTGCATGTCGATAAATCAGTGCCTGTTGAACACCTAGTACATGTGGCAGGAATCGCCACTAAATTGAAAGCAAAAGTTTCTATAGCGACTAAACCAGGAAATTAAAATGCCTTCTGCAAAAAGTAAAAAAGATGAAAGAATAGGTTGGATGATTTCCTTAGGAATTCATGGAGCTCTTTTACTTTTATTTTTTTTTATAATGGCTTGGAAAGAACCTAATCCGCCACATCCTGAATATGGTATTGAATTGAATCTTGGATTAGAAGAAGCTGGCTCTGGTACTTTTCAGCCCACTGTTCCTGTAAGGCCACAAACCAACCAACAGCCTACTGAAACGGAAGTGAAAGAAAGTGCTGCGCCAGAAGCAGACCCTACGCCAACTCAACCTGTCGAACAAGAATCTAAACCGACAACCTCTCAAACAGAAAGTACAATTACCCAAGAAGAAGAAAGCCCCATAGTAGCTAAAAAGGAAACTACCACACCTAAACCCATTGAAAAAACCAAAACTGAAAAGGTGCCAGATCCAAAACCTGAGCCCCCAAAAGAATCTAAAGCACAAGAAGTAAAAGAAGTAACCAAACCTGCCTCAGGCAAAGATGCCTATCCTCAACCCGGAGCAACTCCCAGCCAGGGTGATACTCAGGGCGCTTCGAGTGACCAAGGTAGTAAAACTGGAAGTGTGGATTCAAGAGCACTTTATGGGCCACAAGGTGGGGGCGATGGGCCAAGCCTGGATATTGCTGGCTGGACTTGGAACTCCATTCCAAAACCAAATGATCCTTCGCAAGAAAGTGGGCGTATTGTGTACCAGATTACCCTGGACGATCGTGGTGATGTGATCGGTATAAAAACCATAGAATCCACTGTTAGTCCCGGAATCGAAAGAATCTACCGCGAAGCTGTTCAAAAGCTGTCATTCAGCCCTACATCGGACAACAGAAGGCCGGCACCTCAAACAACTGGTAAAGTTACGTTCATCATTAAGAAGCAATAGTCGCATGGATTTCAAGGAAGCCCTGGATTATCTGTATGCCAGGTTGCCTATGTATCAAAGGGTTGGTGCAAGTGCATATAAAAAAAGTCTTGATAATACCTTGGAGCTCTGTGCCCATCTCTCAAACCCACATCACAATTTTAAGTCAATACATATAGCCGGCACCAATGGCAAGGGCAGTACTGCACATATGCTGGCAGCTGTGCTGCAAGAGGCAGGCTATGACACTGGATTATATACTTCTCCACACCTCAAAAGATTTACAGAGCGAATTCGCGTAAATGGAAATGAAGTGACAGAAGATTATGTATGCCGGTTTGTGGAGGATAATACTGATATTATGGAGGCCTTGCAACCATCTTTTTTTGAGGTTACCGTAGCCATGGCCTTCGATTATTTTTCGAAACAAGATGTCGATATTGCCATCATTGAAACTGGTCTTGGAGGCAGATTGGATTCAACAAATGTTTGCTGGCCCGAACTGTCCGTAATTACCAACATCGGCTTCGATCACATGGACATGCTTGGCAATACCCTTGAACTGATTGCAGCAGAAAAAGCAGGTATCATAAAAAGTAAAGTTCCTGTTATCATTGGAAATTTTCAAAAGGAAGTGTCTCCAATATTTAAGAAGGTGGCTAAAGAGAATAATTCCGAACTATTCTATGCGGATCAGATTTTTAAGTGCACCAATGTGCAGTATGAACCCACCCGAATGGTTTTTGACATTGAAAAAAACGGCAAATTGACCTATGAACGATTAGCACTCGATCTGCCAGGTTCTTACCAGACAAAAAACATTCCCGCTGTATTGTTAGCACTTGACTTATTGCCCGCTCAGGATTTTGTGATTGAATTGATAGACATTAGAAGGGGCTTGGCCAATGTGCACTCGGTGACTGGCCTTAAAGGTCGATGGCAAAAATTACAAAGCAACCCCAGTGTGTATTGCGACACAGCCCATAATATAGATGGCGTGATGGCATTGCTCGAAAACATTAATCGGCAGAATTATGCACAACTCCACATGGTTTGGGGCATGGTTACAGGCAAGGAAATAGAAAAAATCGTAGATGCATTGCCATTAGATGCAAAATACTATTTTTGTCAGCCAGCAATACCCCGGGGTCTATCTGCAGAAGATTTGGCGGTTTTTGCTGGCAATAAAGGCAGAGTAGGGCAAGTGATTCCCGATGTAAACCAGGCTTTGGCCACGGCACTAGAAAATGCTACAGCCGATGACCTTATTTTTGTAGGTGGCAGCACATTTGTGGTGGCCGAAATAGATAATCTTTAGTAGTGAGAAACAAATTAGTACGTTTTAAAGACAATGAAGTAATCACCAATGTGATTCAGGAAGGGAAGGAACTATTCACCACCATTAAAGGCAATTGGCGTCAATTGGTATTCAAAAATGAAAATGATGTAGTGCTTGAAGTGGCTTGTGGTCGTGGAGAATATACAACAGGTCTGGCTGTTGAGTATGCTGACAGAAATTTTATAGGTATAGATATAAAAGGATCAAGAATTTGGAAAGGTGCAGATACCGCCAACCAGGCAGGTTTAAAAAATGTCGCCTTCCTGCGAACCCAAATAGATCATCTTGATAGATTTTTTGAGCCCAACGAAGTAAACGAAATCTGGTTGACTTTTCCTGATCCAAGACCCAAAGATAGTGATGAGCATCGTCGTCTTACTTACCTTCGATTTTTAAATTTGTACCGACAAGTCATGGTTAATGGTGGCATTTTTAGATTGAAAACTGATAACGCTGATCTTTTTAACTACTCATTAAACGTGCTTAAAAG
>DAIQNU010000215.1:0-6701 GCA_036788235.1 Cyclobacteriaceae bacterium | reverse complement strand
TAAATGGTTCATTGAAATTGAGATAGGTAAAACCATACCTCACTGCGCGACGCAGAATACGCCTTATTACATATCCTGCTCCATTATTAGAAGGAAGTTGGCCATCGGCTATGGCAAATGAAACGGCTCTTAAATGATCAGATACTACACGCATGGCTATATCAGTTTCCAGCGCTGTTCCATAGCTTTTACCACAAGCTTTAGATATGGCATTAATCACTGGTTCGAATACATCGGTGTCGTAGTTGGATTGCTTTTTTTGAATGGCCATTACCAACCTTTCAAAACCCATACCGGTGTCTACATGTTTGTCTGGAAGCGCGTTCAATGTGCCATTTGCCAATCTATTGAACTGAATAAATACCAAATTCCATATTTCGATTACAAGCGGATGGCCGGTATTTACCAACTTATTTCCAGCCGTGGCATCAATGTCCTTTTGCGTGCGAAGATCAATATGAATTTCGGAGCATGGACCACAAGGGCCTGTTTCACCCATTTCCCAAAAATTGTCTTTTTTAGATCCATATAATATTTGTCCTTCGGGCACCAAGGTTTTCCAAAGTTCAAAAGCCTCATTGTCCGGTTCAAGATTTTCAGATGCATCACCGCCAAAAACAGTTACATACATGCGCTCTTTGGGTAGATTATAAACTTCTGATAGCAGTTCCCAAGCCCAGGCTATTGCTTCTTTTTTAAAGTAATCTCCAAAAGACCAGTTGCCGAGCATTTCGAACATGGTATGATGGTAGGTGTCGAGACCCACTTCATCCAGGTCGTTGTGCTTACCAGAAACTCTTAGACACTTTTGTGTATCGGCAATCCTTTTAAAATTCGGCTTTTTATTACCCAAGAAATAATCTTTGAATTGATTCATTCCTGCATTGGTAAACATAAGTGTTGGGTCATCTTTTACTACCAATGGAGCCGATGGTACGATTTGATGTCCTTTCTGTTTAAAGAAGTCTAAAAACTGTTGTCTAATTTGATTAGCTGTCATGTAAAAGTCGTTTGCCAAGGCCTATATTTATTTTTTTACTAAAAAAATCATAACTTGCGTTTGATTTAAGTTTGAATTTTCAAACAATTCTTTATTTTACTTGAAGAATTGATTCTAAAGCTTCGATAACGCAAAAACAACGCAAAATTAGAAGATTTTAGCTTTTTATGTCAGTATGGCCAGAATAAAATATTATTACGATACAGAGACTTGTAAGTACGAGCGGATAAGGGTGAGCAGGTGGGACATCTTTTTGAATTTCATGGGTTTCTTTTCATTATCACTTATACTTGCAATAGGCCTCACATTTATTTACTCAAGTTATTTTGAGATTCCTCAGGTTTCTATGCTCAAAAAGGAAAATAAGGAATTAGTTACCTATTATCAGATGCTTGAAAAGGATATGAATGAGGTGGCAGAAATGATGCGTTCGCTTCAAGATCGAGATGACAATGTATACCGTATAATTTTTGAGGCCGACCCCATACCTTCTACCATTCGAGAAGCTGGCGTTGGTGGGGTAGATCGATATCGCGATTTATTCGAAAGCCAATCGAGACGTGAGGAACTCATTGTCAGCACATTCCACAAAATTGACAAGTTGAAAAAGCAAATGTATATACAGACAAAATCTTATGATGAGATTCTGCAACTTGCCAATAATAAAACTGAGATGCTTGCCTCTATTCCAAGTATACAGCCGATAACAAACAAAGAATTAAATCGTTTGGCTTCAGGCTTTGGAATGCGTATGCACCCTATACTAAAAATCCGCCGACCACATATGGGTTGCGATTTTTCGGCACCTACAGGTACGCCTGTTTATGCCACAGGCAATGGTACTGTTACAAAAGTTATCAATACTTTTACCGGTTTGGGCAAACATGTCATTATAGACCATAGCTATGGATTTGAAACCAGATATGGCCATTTAGATGGTTTTAATGTAAAGCAAGGCCAGAAGATTAAACGCGGTGACTTGATTGGATATGTAGGCAACACCGGCATATCCACTGCACCGCATTTGCATTATGAAGTTTGGCGTGATGGCAAACCCGTTAATCCTGTGTTTTATTTCTTCAACGATATACAAGACGATGAATGGGACAAACTTATTGAATTGGCTTCACGTGAGAACCAATCACTAGGTGGAAGTGAATAATACTTGGATATCAGGCATTTCGTAAAAATTGGTTGATATTGAAGTAAAAGATAGAATAATGGGAATTATTTCCAAATAAGGTAATTCCCATTTTTTATGCATTAAAAGGAAAAAATTACTACTGAATAATAAAAAAAGCCAATAATCTTACACGAAATCAGCGAGGGTATTTACGTGCCGGTTTTGATGGTAAACATATAAATATGTAAATTGATTTCGATTGAAACACCATGCCGTACAAAGAGAAATTAATTGAAAAAAAGTATTACTCCATCGGAGAGGTAGCCGAAATGCTCGGTGTTGCCACTTCACTTATAAGATTTTGGGAAACGGAATTTGACGTTATTAAGCCCAAAAAAAACCGCAAAGGCAACCGACAATTTACACGCGAAGATATTGACCATGTAAAGTTGATTTTTCACCTGGTAAAGGAAAAGGGCTACACCCTTCAAGGCGCCAAAGAATTAATAAGAAGCGATAACAACAATGTAAAAGATAAGATGGATGTGCTCGATACACTCAGATCCATCAGATCATTTTTGGTATCTATCAGAGATAAAATCTCTTAGAAAAAAGCATAAATGTACGAAGAGAAGGTTTACCAAGTAGCACTAAGCCTTGTGCAGGGAATTGGTGCGGTTACTACAAAAACACTCATAAGCTATTGTGGCACAGCCAAATCTGTATTTACAGCCTCAAAAAGTAAACTTAATAAAATTCCAGGCATCGGAAATATGACTGCGCAGGCAATCATGCAGTTTAAAGCATTTGATGAAGCCGAAAGGGAATTGAAATTGTGCTCAGAAAAAGGTGTTCAAATCATTTTTTACACAGATACAGCATATCCAAAAAGGCTAAAGCATGTAGCAGATGCACCCGTATTGTTGTATTTGAAAGGACAAGCCGATTTAAATCCGGCACGAAGTATCGCAATAGTTGGTACCCGAAATGCCACCAGTTATGGCCGGGAATTTTTGCAAAGCTTTATGGCAGATCTAAAGAAGCATAATCCATTGGTAGTAAGTGGCTTGGCCTATGGCATCGATATAGCAGCACACAAATATTCGCTTGATCATAATCTGGCAACACTTGGCGTTATGGCAAGTGGTATGGACATTATTTATCCTTATAATCATAAAGGCACCGCAGCAGATATGTGCTCTAATAACGGAGGCTTACTCACGGAATATAAAATGGGTACCAAGCCCGATGCACATAATTTTCCATCGAGAAACAGAATTATAGCTGCAATGGCCGATGCAATTATTGTGGTAGAAGCGGCTGATAGGGGAGGCGCTTTGATAACTGCCGAAATTGCCAACTCCTACAGCCGCGATGTATTTGCTGTACCGGGCGATGTTAATAGAACTTATTCCAAAGGTTGCAACCAACTGATCAGAAACCATAAAGCAAATATTTTAACGGGCATAAAAGATTTGGAATATATGCTGAATTGGGATGTGGAAAATGTAGTAGGTAGCCAAGAGCTTGCGACACTTGATTTACCCGAAGATTTGACTGAAGATGAAAGACTGATTTTGGATACGATAAAGCAAAATGACAACGAAATAATGATTGATGAATTGAGCTGGAAATCTCAGATTAACCTCAATAAGTTAGCCTCTTATTTATTGAATCTTGAGTTTAAAGGTATAGTTAAGGCTCTTCCTGGTAAGAAATACCGAATGATTCGCTTATGATTCTTGATTTTTATATCAAAATTCAACTACCTTATATTGGCCTGGATTAATATTCAAATATTCAAACTTATCCTTTATCAATTTCACATACTGCGAATCGTTATTGATTGGAGATTTAAAAATCAAAACCATTCACCTTTTTGTTTACAATGCTATGAAGTCAATATTTTCAATAATTGTAAGCAATTTTTAGAAAACAATCCTTTTATAAAAAACTAAAAAAGCTGCCTTAAAACCTCATTATTTTGAAGGATTATTATCACATATTGGAGATTGATAATGAAGCAACGATCTCAGAAATTAAAGCAGCTTTTAGGCGATTGGCACATCGGTATCATCCTGACAAGAACCCTGGTGATGAAGATGCTGCATTTCGGTTTATTGAGATCAATGAAGCTTATAATATTCTATCCGACAAAACACTGAGAGATCGGTATGATTTTAGAAAAGCTTATGGCTATGATCCTGGTTATCAAATAGAAGAAGTAGCAACTCACCGCCCCCGTCGACCGCCCCCGCCAGAATTTTATCGCAAGCATTATAAAAAAGAGAAAACTGAATATACGAGAGGTGCCTATTTTTGGGGAGCATTTTCGGTACTGGCAATTGTTCTATCGGTAAGTTATTTTTCAGTTTATATGTTGCGAGAATCCTCAGAGCGTGATTTTCAAAAAGGTGTTTCCTATTACAGGCTTGGAGATTACTACACGGCTGTAGCTATGTTGCGTAGGTCTGTTCGCGATTTGAGTCAGTACAACGATCTTGCACTGATTTTGAGTGGGAAAATAATAGCTGAAGAATGGAATGACTACACTATGGCTCTTGAATATCTGGATAAAGCTCAGTACTACAGTTCTTCAGATTCTATAATATCAGAAATTTATTATTTGAAAGGTTATTGCTATAATCAACTTGGAGAAAGTAAAAGTGCCCTTGATAATTATAGGCATGTACAAGGTATTTGGCCTAAAGTAGACAGTGCCATATATCAAATATCAATTTTGCAGTTAATGAAGTTTAATGAGCCAGAAAAAGCTTTGCAAGGTTTTAATGAATTAATCCAACGCAATGCGAATTTCAATGCTGCCAGGCTCTACAAAGCACTTATTTTACAAAAAAATGACAATCATCAAGAGGCATTGCTACAGTTTGGTGAATTGATAGCGAGAAATTATCAAAAGGGGATTATTCACTTTCATATGGCAGTTTCAGAGATCAGGCTCGAAAATAAACCACAGGCTTGTGATCATCTGAGAGAGGCGATTAAACTCAATGTGAATCAAGCCAATATTTTATGGGGAAAGTATTGCTTGAATCCCGACAAATAGGAAGTGCTCATAGACAACGAACTTATTGATCGTCAAAAATCTTAGTCATCCGTGAAAAGCATTTTTGTGCGCCTTCATTTAGCACCTTACTACAAATTCTTTGCCTTTGGGTAATTAATTCACCTAAAACTTTATAACCCGGTACTTTAAGAAAAATCTAATCTTGATCAACTAGTCTTTATTGTATTTGATAGCCCCACAGCGTTTTCTGATCTCATCGTATGCACGAAGATCACCCATTTCGCCAGCGACACTTAAATCACGGCAACCGCTATCAAGTAACCCATACTCCACCTTTATAACACCTCTCAAAAAATAGGCATCCACATTTTTAGGGTTTTGCTCCAAAATTTTATCGCAATCTTGAATGGCCTCACTGTAGGAAGATAGCATAAGCTTTGCTTGTCCTCTTTTGTAATAAATGTCAAGCATGTCATCATCTAACTCGAGGATATATGTATAATCCTCAATGGCTCCTTCAAAGTTTTGTGTAGCATATCGCGTATCGCCACGTGCCACATAAGCTTCCAGATAATCACTTTTTATTTTTATGGCAGATTCGAAATCGCTCATAGCCCCAGTAAAATCACCAAGGCGCTTTTTTATAATTCCTCTTACATAGTATGCTTTAGCGAAGTTTTTATCTTTTTCAAGCGCTCGCCCAAGCATTATAAGAGCCGATGAGTAATCATTCTTTTCGTAAAACAATTTAGCCTCTTCTGTAAACTGTTCTGCGTTTTCCTGTCCAAAGGCCTGTAGTGATATACAAATCGATAATAAAAAAAATAATTTCCGCATTGCTTACCTGGTTTAAGTGTAACAATTCATGGCCTGTTGCCATCAATTATTTGTTACTACAATTTAAGGAATAAAAGCTGTTGCGTAATGCAAAAATGATAAAAGCCAAAAGGCGCCTCATGTAATATCAGGCGCCGATTATGGCTAAATATCAGGTGTTTTAATTATTTGTAACCCAGTACTGGGGCTAGCCAACGTTCGATTTCCTCAATGGGCATATCTTTTCTGTTAGCATAGTCCTCGATCTGGTCTTTGTTTACTTTTCCTAAACCAAAGTATTTTGACTCAGGGTTGGCAAAATACCAGCCACTTACTGAAGCTGCAGGATGCATAGCAAAGCTTTCTGTCAATTTCAATTGGGTTTGTGTTTCCACATCAAGCAATTCGAAAAGGGTGCGCTTTTCGAGGTGATCAGGACATGCAGGATACCCGGGTGCTGGTCTTATGCCCAGATATTGCTCTTTGATAAGACTTTCATTATCTAATTTTTCGTCCGTTGCATAACCCCAATGTTCCTTACGCACACATTCATGCAAATATTCGGCAAAAGCTTCTGCCAGTCGATCTGCCAGTGCTTTTAGCATAATGGAATTGTAATCGTCCAGATTTTTTTCATAAACAGCAGCGGCTTCATCTGCATTGATACCTGTAGTCACCGCAAAAGCACCGATATAATCTTCCTTTCCTGAATCATGAGGGGCTATAAAATCACT
>DAIQNU010000214.1:0-6719 GCA_036788235.1 Cyclobacteriaceae bacterium | reverse complement strand
ACCTGTAATCCTGTACCATTAAAAGCATGCCCGTTTTCACTTAATTTGTTGATGAGGGTAGGTCTATCTGCAGAAGATTTTGGTTCATCAACTAATCTGGGTACAAACATGCTAGGTCGCCAATAGCCATTTCCTGCTAGGTGAGGCACGCCTTTTTCAAGCATGGATTGTATATCTTTGGCAAAATCGAGTGACCAAATTATTTCTTCATTGTATTCATTATCTGGCTTGAATACCTCATCATAGTTTTCCAGTAAGCTAAAATGACTTTCATTAATTATCTCAAGTGACTTATCTAGAGCCTTTTGCCATTCATTTTGGATAAGGTATATCTTTACCATTAGTATGGCTGCTGCCCAACTGGTTGCTCTTCCATTTTGACTTGCAGGTACTGTAAGGGGCATCCAATCTTGGGCTTGTTGTAAATCAATAAGAATTTCATTCCGAATTTTATTTACATCCTCTCTACCGGTTCTAGAAATTTCCTCTAAAGAAGTAAATTGCCTGAAATAGGGGACGTTCCCCCACATGTTTGTCAAGTGGTAATAGGCCAAAGATCTGAGGAAAAGTATTTCACCTCTTATTTCATCAGCACTACCTAAAAGTATATCTTCCTTACCTTCAAGGTTTCCTAATATCACATTGGCGTTGTTTATTACCCTGTAGCAATCTTTCCAGGTTTGCATAGCTCCCATTAATTGGGCTATCTCTTGCACGCTCGACTCATTGATGATGTAATTACACCATGAGTTTAAAAACACTGCCGCTCTGTTGGGTTCCAGTATGTCAACACCATTGTCGTAATAAGCATCTAAACCGAGTTGGCCATACATTGCATTATTTTTATATATGGCGTATAAACCAGTAATCGAGGCTCTAAAGTCTGATTCTGATTGAAAATAATTTTCAGGCGCAATTATGTCGCGAGGTACTTCTTCGAGAAAGTTTTCGCAGCCTGAAGCCACAAAAAACAACCATGTCAAGTATATAAATATTTTAGCTTTCATGTCTTATATTGAAGATTAGTTAAAAAGTAGTTTTTAATCCTATTGTGACGATCCGTGGGGCTGGATACTCGGCAGAAGAAAAACCTTGTGCAACGTTTTCCGTCCCAAATCTGCTAGTCTCTGGATCTATTAATCTGAAATTAGACCATAGAGCCAAATTAACACCACTTAGATACATAGTAATGTTTCCAATTTTATTCATACCTATTTTTTCACCGGGTAGATTATAGGCTAGGCTAACATTTTTCAATCTTATGTGTGAGGCATCTTCTACCATAAAAGAGTTGTTGGGAGTACTTGTAAATACTTGTGTACCCGCACGAGGAATGTTGGATGTAGGATTTTCTGGTGTCCACCTGTTTAATGTTTCAGCGTAATTAGCAGTTTCTGGAATACCAAAGAATGCTCGGTCGGTCAAAGTGTTATAAATGTCATTGCCATAGGTTCCTTGGAAGTAAATGGAGAAATCCCAATTTTTAAACTTGAATGAATTGTTGATACCAAAGATAAAGTCAGGTTGAGGGTTGCCAATGATGACATAGTCGGCCTCATTGATAACACCATCCCCATTTGTATCTTCAAAACGAGCTCCCCCAACACGTTGGTTCACCATATTGGTGGCATCAATTTCCTCTTGTGATTTCCAGGTGCCAAGGTAATTAACACCTACAAATACTGGTGCTGGTTGGCCTACATACAATCTACCAGCTACACCTTGGGTGGCATTTGGTATAACCCGGTTGATGAAATCAGCCCCTGCCAAGTCAAGAACTTTATTCCTATTAGCTGAAAGGGTTAGATCAGTAGACCAGCTTAAGTCGACTTTGCTGATATTAACTGTATTAATGAGTAACTCTAGGCCTCTGTTTTCTACTTCCCCTAAGTTTCGCAACTGTGTATCGAATCCTGTAACTCTCGGTATTTGTACATTGAGTAACAGATCAATGGTATTTTTCTTGTAATAATCAATTGTAGCAGATAAACGACCACCAAAAAATTCAGCTTCTAATCCTATGTCCAATTGATTTGTCGTCTCCCACTTTAGCCCGTTGTTGGCGGGTCTACCTATCGTTGTTCCTGTGGTGGGAATGCCGTTATAGGTAGATCTTGCGTCCATCATTATGGCTAAGGTTCGGTAGGAGTCTATTGCCTGACTTCCTGCTTTTCCATAACTTCCTCTCAGTTTCAAGGCAGAAAAAACACCCAAATCTGCAATAAAGGATTCTTTATCTAGGTTCCATGCCAATGCCATTGAAGGAAAAAACGCATACTTGTTGCCTGGAGCAAAACGCGAAGATCCATCAGAACGGCCAACCAAAGTAACCAGATATTTGTCTTTATAGGTGTAGTTTATCCTGCTCAAAAAGGACACAATCTGAAATGCATCAAAATTTGAACCGAGTTGATGTCTGGTCTGATCGGCAACTAAAGATAAATTATTAAACTTTAGAGCATCTGTTGTAAGGCCATATGCCTCGGCATAACTCGATTCGGCAGAATACTTTTGAAAGGTTATTCCTCCTAAAGCAGACAATTTATGATCTTCTCCAATTTTCGGTGTATACAATATGGTGTTTTCATTATTCCATCCTAAACTTGACAAATTATTTACAGAAGCTTCTCCACCTTCTCCGATCAAAAGTCTATCCGGACTTTGGCTTGAAACAAACCAGTTATTTTTCACATTGTTAATCTCCGGGTTCATGGTGGATTTAATAACCAAATTTTTTGTAGGCCGATATTCAAGATAAACTGTACCCAGAAAATTATTGGTTAGCGTTTCGTTGATATTGAATTTGGAATCAAATACCGGATTATTTTGCGGTGCATTTGATATTGGATTAAATCCATTGTACGTTCCATCATCATTAAAAACAGGAACGGTGCGAATACGTGTTACCAGAGAACCATAACCGACTGTACCATTATCTCTTTCTAAAAGCGACAAATTGAGTCTGGCACCTACCTTAACTTTAGGACTTAAGGCAACATCAAGGTTGGTGCGAAAAATGTATTTTTTTATACCCGAATTAGGAATAATACCTTCCTGATTAAAATAGTTGGCAGAAATGTAGTAGTTAACATTTCCATCTGTAGAATTTCCTGATATGGAAGCATCTATGGAAGTAATAGAAGCTTTTCGCATTATTATGTCAAGCCAATCTGTATTTGGCACAACTGACATATCTGGGTATGGGATTCCTACCCCTCTGTAAATGGCATCTTCATTGGCATAAGCAGCTTGATCGGGCCCATTAAGTAAGCTTGGTTTACCAACAGGAGATTGCACCCCAGTACTCGCATGTAAACTCACCCTTGGCTTGCCACCAATGCCAGTACCCGCCTTCGTCGTTACAAGCATCACTCCATTGGCACCTCTGGCACCATAAATGGCTACTGAGGAAGCATCTTTAAGTATTTCGATAGATTCAATATCATTAGGATTTATATTATTCAAATCAAAACTTTGACCTACAATAATGCCATCGATAACCCATAAAGGCTCATTATTACCTTCAATAGAATTGCCTCCACGCACGCGAATTACAGTACCGGCACCAGGTGATCCATTGGTTTGGGTTATCTGCACCCCAGCCGCCCGGCCTTGAAGCATTTGATCGATTCTCGGGGTTGGTAATAACTCCAAATCATCCATGGAAATACTTGAGACAGCGCCAGTCATATCCGACTTTTTTACCGCACCATATCCGATAACAACCACCTCCTCCATACCCAACGCGTCTTCAGACAGCGAAACATTAATTATGGATTGTGCCCCAACCGGAATTTCTTTGGATTTCATGCCGATGTAGGTAAAAACGAGAGTAGCATTTTCAGGCAATGTGGAGATATTAAAATCGCCTTTTACATCACTTGTTGTGCCCTGGGCCGTGCCCTTTACTATTACTGACACACCTGGTAATTCATTTCCTTTATCGTCAGTTACTTTACCAGAAACTGTGTGCCCCTGTGCAAGCAACCCATGTGAAAAGAAAAAAGAAAAGATGATTAGTGCTATGACACTGGTTAACCTTCTAAAATTGTACTTGTTTTTCATATGTATAAGTTTGTTTTATAATGGACACACCTGCCTACCGCAGGCAGGTGTAGTTCGCGATAAACTTATTCATCCTTTGGTTGGTGTATTAAGGTTTCTAAGTTTATGCTCTTTTCATGTATTTACAGCCTACATAAATTCAAGCCTTGAGTATTCTTAATAGCATAGAATTTCAATATGCCGGAATTTTAAAATGGATTCTGTAAAATTTTTATATGAAGAATTCAAAATTAGGACACCAAATAGCGAATACTATATGAAAAAAAAGTCCAGATAAATGGTGATATCGTCTATAAAGTTAATCCAACGAACTTGATTACTTTTTTTTCGATTACAGATAAAAATGTTTTTTCAAAAAAATTCATTATTTTCATTATTTTGAAAAACTTATTGGAGGTTTTTCGAATCAAAAATAAAGTTGAAAAAGCTGCACATCCAAAATCTACTACCCCCGTGTAAGGATAGAATTAGATATTTAAACTAAAACATGCCCTTACCAGCAAGCCATCCTTTGCATCCTTGCATTTAAAGAAGGCTAAGGAATGATGCATGAAGTCATTAAAAAAATATGTAAAAATTTTCTGAAAAACCGATGTAATACAACTTTTCAAAACCTATTCTATTCTAATGGTCACCCTTATTTCATTAATTGTGTCCTGGCTAAAACGTGCATAGATAGGTACTGCTTCTACCCCTGGCACCAGATTGAAGACCCTTCCCTTTTCCTGTGGCTTTATCCATAACGGCACGTTCGACTCCAAAATTACTGTACCCCCATCTTTGGTTATTTCGATTCTCTCAGGTTTAGGCTGGCTAACTTTTTCATGGTTCAATGACACTAAAGGCAATACAAGCGCTACCTGACCATTGCCTGTGTTTTCTGTTGTGGGTTTAGCAGTGATTTCTACTTCATTCGCACTAAAAACATAACTGAGTTGAAAATGGGACGCACCATCTGATAATTTCTGCCTTGTCTCGGTTTGGATTTGGGTTTTTACATCAAACCGGATTTTATTTGCCGATTCAGATTGACTTATTTCAGCTTCCAAGTCATATAAATTGGTATACCATTCTCCCTTTTCCATCACCTCAATACGAGGAGTAAGTGCAAATTCTTCTCCATTATAATGCTGCTGATTGTTTGCTTCTACAATGATATATCTTGCCATGCTCGCTGCAAACAGCAATCCTACCTGGCGATGGTACAATACTGCAAGTGAACCGCCGGTGGCCTGCTGTACTTCAGGCCTGTCTTTTAGATATAGCATATCATAGCTGGTTATTGTCCCCATCCATGAGCCTTTGGAAACCAGCCAGGTAGCTATCTCTGGAAATTCTTTAGCACCATACTCTTTTTCTCGAGGCAATGTATGAAGTAGTGATATTTCCGGTATTTTTTTACCAACATTGAGTATTGATGCGAGTGGTTTTGCATGGGCAAAAGTATGATGTATACAAGGTTTGATACCATGTGAGATGTAATGAGGGCCTCCATGTAATAATCCATTCGCGGTACATTGCTTTAACAATACGGTATTCTTATAAGCTGCCGTACCAAAAACAGGATTCCGCTCTGCCATCATACTATAGCCCATTTGGCATCCATCAGAGGTTCTACTGCCCCAGTAGCTCCACTTATTGTGACGGGTACCCCAACTGTTATCCCATGCGCCATCTGGCAGCATAAACTCCAAATGCGCATATAGAGATTTTTCAAGCAGTTCCAGTAATTCCTCGTCATTTTCTTCTAAAGCATAGAGCACTACCCCATTTAAGGATTCCTCCACATTGTATCCTAAATCCACACCTGGCAAACCTTTTTTGCTTTTTTTATTTACTGGCTTAGCCTCTCCGTAAAGCAAGTAATTGGGACTGGTGAAATAATTTTTTGTTTCCTTGGCTAATACCCGACTTCTATCGGTATAAGCCTGCTCACCTAATACTTTGCCAAACAACTGTAAGCCATGCACAGCTGTAAAAGCGTAATTAACATTAGAATAAGACATGGAAAAATTGTCATAAACAAATCGGGCAGCTTTTTTGAGTCGTTCGGTCCATTCTATTTGAATAGACTCGTCAAGTATATGACCGTGGTAATGTAGTGCTTCTCCAAGGGCAATGGCTCCAAAAACAGTGATCCCTTTCCATGAGTTTGGGTTTGTAATAACTGTCCAACTTCCATCGTCATGAGAAACATTGTTTTCAGCCCATTGCATCACCAATATAGCAGCATCCATGAACTTTTTATCCTTAGTTTTGTCAGCCATATACATAAAAGGATATACAGCATCCATGCATCGGCCATGTATATGATCACAAGCCGGACATCCTAAGGCTCCATGTAACTTTGGGTTTTCTGGATCGATTATTTGATTTTTTATCATACCATCACACCAATCCTCCAACAAATCCCGGACTATTCTCAAGAACTCAGGATTTTGACTGTTGGATACACTAGCATTACAACCAAACAAAGCATTATAGTTCACCAAGGACATTCCGACCCCAGATAATGTCGTTTTTTGTATAAATTTTCTCCTCTTCATCTCTTTCAATTAGATTTTTATGGCTACTATAAAATCAGCTAATTTTTATCTATTCCCTTAAATCCGCAGAAGGAAAGGAAAAAAAGCCGAAAAAGCGTCCAAATTAAA
>DAIQNU010000213.1:490-6777 GCA_036788235.1 Cyclobacteriaceae bacterium | reverse complement strand
GTGGGTATTTGATCTGGAAACATGGGATTTTCTCGAAGTAAATCTGGCAGCGATTAAGCACTACGGTTACAGTCATGAAGAGTTTCTACAATTAAAAATCAGTGACATAAGACCTAAAGAAGACATACCTGCACTTGAAAAATCTTTGAATGAAGCAGATGAGGAATATGAACAATCAAAAGCATGGAGACACCTCAAAAAAAATGGGGATATCATATATGTAGATGTCGTTTCGCATCAAATACAATTTGCCGGACATAAAGCCAGATTGGTACTTGCCAATGATGTAACTACGCGAATGGAAGCAGAAAAGGCCTTGCTGGAAAGTGAAGAGAAATTCAGGCAGATCGCTGAAAATGTTTCAGAAACGTTCTGGATATCTGAACGGGGTAAGAAAATTTATATCAATAAAAACTATGAGCGAATTTTCGGACTTAATACTGAAAATATACTAGCAGACCCTGATGACTTTTACAAAGTAGTTCATCCTGATGACCATGAAAGAGTTTTTAAAAGCGACCGGAATTTTGATGAAACTGGTACTTTCAATGAACAATTCAGGGTTATAAAAAAAGATGGTTCTATTCATTGGATATGGGCAAAAGTTAGACCTATATACAATGAAAAAGGAGAATTATACCGGTCGGTGGGTATAGCTCAGGATATTACTGAAATCAAAGAAGCTCAAGAACGTTTGCAAAAATTATCGATGGCTGTAGAGCAAAGTGCAAATACTGTCATAGTTACCGATACGCATGGAAATATTGAATATGTAAATAAAAAGTTTGAAGAAGTCACCGGCTACAGCTTTGCAGAAGTAGAAGGGAAAAGCCCCTCAATAATGAAATCTGGAAACTTGCCTAAGGAAGTGTACAACAACCTGTGGACTACCATTACACAAGGCAAAGAATGGAAAGGGGAATTTTGCAACCGCACAAAATCAGGCAACTTATTTTGGGAATCGGCAACCATCGCTCCCATAAAAAATGACGATGGAGAAATAATCAATTTCCTGGCTATAAAAGAGGACATAACCATGCGCAAACACATGGAAAACGAACTCAAAACAAGTCAGGATCACTTAGACAGAGCTCAAAAAGTAGCCAGAATAGGCAGCTGGTATATTGATGTAGAATCTTTAAAATTGGATTGCTCACAAATAACTGCCGAAATATTTGGCCTTCAAAAAGCAGAAGAGCTAACTTTTGATACATTCTTAAATAAAATTCATCCTGAGGACGTAGCGTTGGTAAAATCAAGCTTAACTGAAGCTATGAAAGGAGCAACCTACGATATTGAACATCGCATTACCGTGGATGGTCAAATACGATGGGTGCGTGAGGTGGGCGATTTTCAAATCAACCGCCAAGGCAAAGCGATTTTTGGCGTGGGCCTAACCTACGACATAACCAGCCGCCGTGAGATTGAAGAGCTTATTAGATACAATGAACGATTTCTCAATAGTATTTTAGATCAATTGCCACAGGTATTACAAGTATTTGATGGAGAAGGCAGGCTAATTAGAAATAACCGTGCTTCCGAGGCCGTTTTTACTAATTTTCAAAAGGACAATAAGAAAATTTTCAATGGGCTTACAGATACATTTTATACCAAAATAGGATTGGCAGAACTATTAAGTCAAGCCTATAAAGGTTCTACCACAAATGGTATTGAACTTTTAATTGACTTTAAAAGACAAGGACGAAGCCATAGTAAAATACGTGAGAAACGTTGGTTTTCGGTCAATGTTTTCTCCATCAAAAATAAAACAGAGAAAATAGATGCCGTAGTGCTCATAATGGATGATATAACCAAGCGGAAGCTCGGAGAAGAAATGCTCATTAAAAGTGAAGAAAAATTTTCAAGAACATTCAACCTTAGCCCAGATGTAATTGCGCTCATTGATGAAGAATCAGGTACAATTGAAGAAATTAATGATCAGGGCCTTGAAAAATTTTCATCAAATGGAATGATGGTAAACCTGAAGATACAGGAAATCAACATACTGACTGAAGAAAACGATTGGTCAGAGCTAATGAAAAAATACCATCAACAAAAGGGTCAGTTGTTTACAGAGCTGTTTTTGCGTAAAAAAAATGGAGAGCGCATTTATTGTGACCTATCGGCTCGTCGAATTCGATTTGGAGGTCGATATCATATGATTCTGGTTATTCGCGATATCAATGATCGAAAATTGGCGGAAATACAGCTCCAAAATAAAAATGAAGAAATGATCGATATCAACAAACGCCTGGCTGAATATCGGCTAATGGCACTCAGATCGGTCATGAATCCACATTTTATTTTCAATTGTCTGAATTCAATTCAATATTACATATCAAATAATGAAAGAAGGTTGGCAATTGACTATATGTCGCTTTTCTCCAAGCTTATTCGCAGTGTTCTCAATAGCTCTGTAGATATGTATATAAGTCTAAGTCAGGAAATTGAAATATTGAAATACTATATAGAACTGGAATTGATGCGTTTTGATGAAAAGTTCGAATATGAAATAAAAGTTAAAAAAGGGATCGATTTGGATTTTACAGAGGTTCCATCTATGCTGCTACAACCTTACGTTGAAAATGCTATTGTACATGGATTGCTCAACAAAAAAGGTAAAGGAAGATTGCAGATAAGCATTGCTGAAATTGAAGGTGAATTGCTATGTACAATAGAAGACAATGGTGTTGGTAGAAAATATGTGAATGAGCATGCAAATTCTAAAAGTAAGCATAAATCTCTGGGTATGACGGTAACAGAAGAAAGATTGGAAATCATCAATCGTAATGATAGTGTATCGGTGAAAATAGATGATTTGTATACCCAAGATGGAAGTGCCGCTGGCACCAAAGTATTATTGAAGCTTAGTTTGGCTGGACAATAATAGATGGGCCAATTATCCACCGCTTAACATAGCCGTTCATAAATTCGAAAATAATTAATTGTATTTTTACTATATATTTTGTTAATATAAAATGAATTACTAATTTAACTTCATATTACATTCTAAATCAAAAATGCAACACATAGACCCTAAATAAATTTTCCATGATACATGCTGTAATTGTCGATGATGAATTAAAAAGCCGGGAAAACCTTAAATTATTGCTAGAGGAGTATTGTAAAGGTGTGGAAGTTTTGGGTTTGGCAGGTTCTGTAGCTGAAGCAATAGATTTGATTAAAAAAGTGAAGCCAGATCTAGTTTTTCTTGATATACAAATGAAAATGGAAACTGGCTTTGATTTGCTTGAAACCATCGATAAAATCGATTTTGAAGTGGTATTTATTACAGCTTACGCTGAATACGCTTTGCGAGCAATCAAATTCTCAGCTGTAGACTATGTTTTAAAACCTGTAGATATAGAAGAGTTACAAATCGCAGTGAAAAAAGTGACAGAACGAAGATCGGCAGGTACGGGATTTCAAAATGACAAGCTTGAGTTATTGCTGAATAATCTTCGACCTGAGCAGAACGGAAATTTCAAAATAGCACTCCCCACTTCCAACGGACTCATATTTGTGAAGTTGATAGACATAATCTATTGTGCTGGAGAAAGTAATTATACTGTTTTTCATCTTCAAGACGGCAGCAAAGTAATGGTATCGAAAACCCTCAAAGAATATGAAGAAATGCTCTCAAGCAACAACTTTTTCAGAATTCACAAATCGTACCTGATCAATCTTAATGAAATAAAAGAATATATAAGAGGCGAAGGTGGCTATGTTATCATGAATAACAAAGCATCACTTGATGTTTCTAAACGCAAAAAAGAATCGTTCTTGGGACGGATTGCTAAATTGAGATAAGGCATATTTTACATTATTTTATGGAAATCGCTAAGCGTACAAAAAATAATTCCACACATTGCCCACTACAAAGTGTGGAAATACTCTACAATTTGTGGAAATTGTAATAATACAATTCAAAACATCAGTTACTTAAACACTTGAATTACAAACACATACTAATTGCACATAATAGTGGCATAAAAATGGATGAATTTGTGGTCAGAAGTATATGAAGTATACGGCTTTATAAGCTCTCTGACAAGCAAATTTGAGTAAGTGATTTATTTATAAATCAAACTTCCTCTTCCGCTTAACTACCTACAATTATCCCTTAAGGAGGCATCCCTCGCCTCCTTTTTTTATGTCCTCTACACAAAGATTTAAATATAAACCCTTTTAGAAAATATAAATTATTTACATTATAAATATCAATTATAAACTAAATGATCTATATATTGGGTTGTGTTTTCTCCCAAACAGACACAGCATATTCTTCATGCTTATCCATGTGATTTTTCAAAACCGCAAATCCTGTCATTTCGGCAATTTGTTGAATCTTACTTAAGGTAAACTTCCGTGAAACCTCTGTTTGAATTGTTTCACCCTTGTAAAAATCTATCTTTATGCCTACTTTTTTCAAATGAACTTGCTGATTAGCTCTGCTTACAAGAAAACTCTTCGCTTCTCCGGTTGTGGGATTGTACATTGGGTAATGTCCAAATCTATTGATGGAAATATTGGCGTCGAAATAGCTGTTGATTCTTTTTAAAAGATTAAGATTAAACTTGGCAGTAACACCTTGCGAATCGTTGTAAGCAGCCAAAATCTTAAAGGGATCTTTAACTAGATCAAATCCTGTAATAATCCTGTCACCAGGATTTAACAACTCATGAATGTGTTTATAAAATTCCACAGTTTCATGCTGATTGAAATTGCCGACATTCGATCCCAAAAACAATAATATATTCCGGCCATTTTCTTCGAATCGGAGCTTTTGTAAAGCCTCGAAATATTCTGCATTGATCAATTTGAACGAAAGCCCTTTCGTATTCCGCAAAAGTTTTTGCTCTAATGTTTTCAATACATCAGCAGAAATGTCTACTGGATTGTAGATAAAATCATAGCGTTTTTTTAATAGATACTTTAAAAGTACCAAGGTCTTTTGGCCATCACCGGCACCTAGTTCTATCAAACGAAAATGCTCATTCTTTTCCAAGCCCTTAAATATTTCCGACTTTTCTGCCTTTAGTATTTTCATTTCAAGACGTGTCAGATAATACTCCGGCAGTTCCATAATTTTCTGAAAAAGCTTATCGCCTTTATCATCATAAAAATGCTTAGATGGAATATGCTTTTGTTCTAACTGGAGACCTTCTATGATGTCTGTTTCGAAAGTGTCGTTCATTTTACTGGTGTTTCTTTTTAAGCCTGAATCCACTAAACTGCCAATTCATTTGGGGATGAAAAAAATTGCGGTATGTTGGTCTCACATGGTTTTGGGGACTGGCCAAGGATCCGCCGCGAAGTACCATTTGATTTACCATAAATTTGCCGTTGTATTCACCGATTGCGCCAGGTGCTTTCTGAAAATTAGGATAAGGTAAGTAGGCAGATTGCGTCCACTCCCATACAGTACCAAAGTCAAAAAATGGACTAGCGGCCTCCCATTCAAATTCCGTAGGTAATGTAGCTCCAGCCCACTCTGCATAAGCCGATGCTTCATAATAGTTTATATGCATAGCGGGGGTATTCAACGACAAAGATTGCAAGCCATTTAAGGTATAAAAATGCCAAGTACCCTCGATCTTATGCCAATGCAATGGGTGACCTATGTGATTGTCATTAATCCATTGCCAACCTTCTTGATGCCAAAATTCTGTGCGCTTATATCCATCATCTTGAATAAAATTTAAGAAAGATTGATTTGTCACGGGTTGTTTAGCAATCTCAAAAGGCTGCAAATATACTTCATGGGCGTCTTTTTCATTATCAAAACTAAAACCAGAACCTTCGTATCCAATTTTATATTTTCCTGACTGCATGGTGAGGTATTGATCTTCGGTTGTATGTAGTTTATTTTGCTCATGCAAATCAAATACGGCTGGAAAAACCGGATTTAAGCCCAGGCAATACTTAAGATCAGTTATTATCAATTCCTGATGCTGTTTTTCATGTTGAATACCCAACATGAGGGTATCGAGCCAATCTCGATCTGGCAAATCTAAAAGTAAAGCCAAATGTTCATCTACATGTGCCCGATATGCATACACTTGCTTTACGGTAGGCCGGCTAAGTTGACCTCTTTCAGCCCGCTGCGTTCTTTGCCCAATGGCCTCATAATAGCTATTGAAAAAAAAGTTGAATTTGGGATGGAAAGGTTTGTAATTTTTAATTAAAGGAATCAGAAGAAAAGTCTCAAAAAACCAAGAGGTATGAGCCAGGTGCCATTTTACAGGGCTTACCTTAAAAATGCAGCTATCAGTGGCACAGCTGTA
>DAIQNU010000213.1:0-480 GCA_036788235.1 Cyclobacteriaceae bacterium | reverse complement strand
TGGAAAGGTTTGTAATCTTTGAGCAACGGTATCAACAGAAAAGTCTCAAAAAACCAAGAGGTATGAGCCAAATGCCATTTTACAGGGCTTACAAATTCACTTGCTTGCAATCCATAATCTTCTATTTCTAGATTAACACAAAGGTGTTCTGTGTACTTTCTTGTTTCCTGAAGTAAACTCCAATGGTCAACTTCTTTGGTGTCGATTGTTGGTGTAATAGTGGTTTCAGTCTTCATTATTAAAATATTTTTTCATATGTTACTTTTTCATTTACTGAGCCTTGATCGATTTCTGGTGTGAGTATTTCAAATACATTTCGGCTAATTGTATTAGCAATGTCACCAGTAGGCAAATCATTACAATCTAAACCGAAAGGCTCCTCGATTTCTTCGGCCATAAGTTCAAGTCCTATAAACGCAAAAAACACAAATATGACCATAATAACAGCCCAAAATCCAAATTCTGGAATTAAGGCAAATG
>DAIQNU010000212.1:0-6801 GCA_036788235.1 Cyclobacteriaceae bacterium | reverse complement strand
CCAAAACTGCGCAGTGGATTGGTGGTGCATAGTTTGATTGATTGAACACAGAACTACTTATCTATAAACACCCTAAAATTAGCATAAACCACGGCAATAGCTTATCGCCAGAATTTAGATGATAATGAATAAGGTACGTCATCATCATCGGTACCTCTTTTGCGATTGGGCTTGTTGGTCATTTCAAATACTATCCTGCCACCTTTCATAATATCGTTGTGATTGATCCAGTTTTTAGAAATTTTCGACCCATTTAACTCTACAGATTCTATATAAACATTGGTACTGCTATTGGCTGGGGCTTCAATTACAAATTTATTACCATTTTCAAGGTTCAGTATTACTTTTTTGAATAATGGAGAACCAAAAACATAACTAGGTTGTCCAGGGGTAACAGGATAAAATCCCAAACTACTGAAAACATACCAGGCCGAATTTTGCCCACTGTCGTCATCACCACTTAAGCCATCAGGACCCGATTTATAATGTTTATCAAGAATGTCTCTGACAGTTTTTTGCGTTTTCCAAGGCTGCCCAACATAATTATATAAATAAGGAATATGATGAGAAGGCCGGGTGCTATGTGTGTATTGTCCCATATCTGAAAGCACCATTTCAGTCATTTTATAAGTTACCCTACCATAGGTGCCAACTTTAAACTCCGAAGGTGTAATAAACAGAGAATCAAGCTTTTGCGAAAAATTATCTTGTCCGCCCATCAGTTGTACCAAACCCTCCACATCATGCAAAACAGACCAGGTATAATGCCAAGCATTCCCTTCAGAATAGGCCCCACCCCACTCTATCGGATCAAAAGGCGTCTTCCATTTACCATCTTTGAGACGACCACGCATAAAATTGGTCGAATGATCAAACACATTTCTATAATTCAAGGATTTGGATCGATACAATTCACGATCATCTTGCCTTCCCAGCGCCTTGGCAATCTGCATTATACAAAAATCGTCGTAAGCAAATTCAAGAGTTTTGGCTGTAGAGGCGGTATACTCCGGATAAGGGACATATCCCAATTCGTTGTACTCACTCAGGCCATCGCGACCGGGAGCATACCGAGGGGGTAAGACGCGTGAATCTTTTTTCATGCCCTGATAAGCTAGTTCAATATCAAAGTCGCTAATACCTTTGAGGAAGGCATCAGTAAAAAGAGAGGCTGCATGGCTTCCAATCATATTTTTGCGGTAGCCCGGGCTCGGTGAAACCGGTAGCCAGCCTCCCTGCCTATAAGCGTTGAGCAAGCCTTGCATGATATAGCCGTTCATTTCAGGATATAAAATGCTAAAAAAAGGAAAAACTGCACGAAAGGAATCACCAAAACCCGAATCAGTAAACATATAACCTGGGTGAACTTTGCCATCGAATGGACTATAATGCACTATTTTCCCGTTCTCATCATACTCATAAAATTTCCGTGGGAAAAGCATCATTCTGTATAGCGAAGTATAGAAACTTGTCTTTTGATCATTGGTGTTGCCCTCAACAAGCACCTTATTGAGTTCAGCGTTCCAGGTCTGATTAGCTTTTATTTTAACCTGATCAAAGGTCAGATTTTCTACCTCACGGCGTAAATTGATAATAGCTTGCTTTATGCTTATAAAAGATGTTGATATTTTGACTTCTATAACCTCGTTTTTTGAAGTACCAAAAGATACAGATGCCCCGGTATGATCACCTGACGATTCGCGATTTTGATCCATATAGGCCGTCTCGTTCCAGGAAGTATAATTCGTAAATGCTTTACTAAACTGAATTACAAAATAGCAGGCAAAGTTCTGAGGAGCTCCCCCTGAATTATACTTTGAATAACCTATTATACGGCGCTGCTGAGGAATTATTCGTATATAGGATCCCCCCGGAAAAGCATCAATTAATATATTGGACTTTTCAGACTCCGGAAACGTAAATCGCATAATTCCTCCACGAACTGTAGGCACCATTTCACTTACAATACTGCCACTTTCCAGGTTTACTTTGTAATAATATGGAGTGGATATTTCAGTGGAATGATAAAACTTTGATGCCCGTTTTTCTTCATCTATGACCAAATCGCCAACCTGAGGCATTAGCGAAAAGGTACCATAATCGCCTACCGCTGGATTCGGCAAATGGGTGAGCCTAAAACCGCGGATGGTTTTGGCATCGTATGTATATATATAACCGCTTTTATTTTCACCAGTTTGAGGCGATAAAAAATTCATCCCAAATGGCATGGCTACCGCAGGATAAGTATTACCATTACCTATATCTGTACTTGATTTTGACCCGATTAAAGGATTGACAAATTTCACAAGATTATTTCTACTGCCATCAATTGAACTCAAATCTCTAAAACTGCAAGTAGAAAATAAGCTAATAATGAAAGCCGGAAGAAATAAACTTACCGGAAAACCTCTCCTTATGTGAGCACCCATATTGGCTTGTAATAAAAATTGGTTTAGCAAATCGCTCAATGATAAAAAATACCCTATCAATTTAATAAAATACAGATACCCATTTCAACTGTTTGACCTGGCATCTGTTTATAAACTTAAACCGATGGTAAAATATGAAATTTTTTTCTAAAAAACGCATAATTTAAACTCTGGTAACTAGATGATTATGTAACGACGCTTAAGGTCGATTATGTATATCAAGGCTCGAAAACCAATTTCCATACTAAAAAGAGCCAATTAAAATTAAGCTTACGACCCCTGAATAATATATTGTATAGCTCGCTCAATGATTGAATCAATCCCTTCTCTGCTTTCCAGTTCATCCATATATATCAGAATATCTGGCGGCACACCATTTTCGAAATTCTGGTTATCGTGCGATATAGTTTGAGTAACAGAAAATCTATATGTCCATCCATTTGGCAATTGGCCTCCATTTGGTGCTCCAAGGCCGCCGCCTGTTGTATCGCCCATTAATGTCATGCCAGGCAAAGCTCTGGCTCCCAAAGCAAAAAAAGAAGTTGCACTGTAGCTAGATCTATTTACCAATACCACTACTGGCTTGTCGTACCAAAAATCTCCTTGCGGTTCTGCAGAAGCTGGTTGCGGCCCTTCAAAATCATCAGGGTTTGGGCCATTTTTAATATATGAATCATAAAGCTTTACTTTGCGATCGGTCATATAATTTAGTATCCTAAATACATTCGACGCAGAGCCCCCACCATTATTACGTAAGTCGAGAATCATACCTTTAGTATTGCGATACCTGCTAAGCAAAACACCAATATCAATACCACCAACAGGTCTAGAAAATGAACCATAACGAACATAAGCAATATCCTGATTGCTAACTGTGACATCCTGTTTTTTAGGCACTATAAAATCGTGTATAAAAGCACCAGTCACAAAAGAATTGCTCCTCAAATAATTATCTCTGATCAATCTACTATTGTAATTTTCTGGGGCTGTTAGCTGAAATTCATAGCGTGAAATATTAAATGGCGAAAATAAATTCACATGGCCATCTTTAAGTTCATTGAGCATTTCGAACAAAACATCAAATAACTCAACCTCAGTCATATTATTTCGAACTCTCGGGCTGTATTGAGTATATACAGCATCCCAATCAATATTTTTGTACTCAAAAAAAGAATATCGATCGCGGGCTTGATTCCACAAATAATCGAAATTATCACGCGGCCTGCTGCTCGCATTTTCCTCAAATAACAAATCTTCGCATGCTATACAGCAACCACCTAATAGGAATAACATAAAAATTTTATTGACTTTTTTCATCTTATGTCGGTTTTATTGAATTTAAACATCAGAGAAAACTGCAATAAATGATGCGATGTTTGCAGATCATTAAATCCACTATTTAAACTGCCAGCGTCCCAGATATAGCTGAAACGCAATGCATTCCCGTTTCGCAAAAAATACTGTAAATCGAAACTTGTATTCAATCGATAAACACTTCCCAAGGAGCCAAATGTCAACGAATTTTGACCAGAGAAACCAGTAGTGCCATTGGTAAAGTCTCTGATTACCGCATATTCTGGGCGCATATATAAAAATGCAATAGGTAAGTTCATCTGAAAAGCTGTCGTTATATGCCTTTCACGTGTTTTCAAATTTATAAACCAAATTTTCTTCACAACTTTTTTCCAAGAAAAGTCTCGTTCAAACCGAATCCCAGGCCCTAAACCTGTAATAAAATCATAATGAAAGGCTGCATTGTTTAGCTCCGGGTTGATCCGGGCATGATAAGTACCGATCACCGACCCACCAAGATATAATCTTGTTTTGAGTTTCTCCATATAGGCAACCCGCTTCAGGTAACTCATATCGTAAACCAGACTATGATTTTGTGTTCGATAAAGAACGCCCAAATCAATGTTAGGCTCTATGTATCCATAAGCATAGCCAACCATAAACCTTCCATATGTTTGATCAGAATGCGCCTGAATTCCTCCAAAAAAACCCGGACTTGTACCTTGATACATCAGTGGTGAAACACCAAAATCGCGGGCTTTGTGTATATCTAACTGAGGCCCACTAAACAAATACATAGCATTTCTTGGGCTATCCCTTTGCTTTTTCTTCTCACTAAAAACTTCATTGGCTCTAAGAACTGTCAATCCAAATCCCTGACAAAACACAAAGCAAAACAGGAAACTCCACCTCAATCGCTGCATACATCAATAGTTTATACTCAAAAAAACGTAAAAATTAAAGCTGCTCCAAGTACAAATGACAAATTAAATACTAAGCTTTGAAGACTCTAGTAATTATTTTCCTTGACGACTGAAAAATTCGACCGATAATAGAAAGCTGTTTTCAATCTGCAAGTATAAAATTATTGTATATGAATTGGTTCCACAAAAGTCTTAAAATAATAAGTGGTGTACATACTATACCACTAATACCTTCTAATATATATGCCATTCAATGCGGCTTATTCCATCAATATGTTCTACATACTATATAAGGAATAAAATATTATTGAAAGGTTATCAATATTCCTGATACATGTTTTTCTATTGGATTAGTGACTTTAATATATTAATTTATTAACATCATTTGTGATACGAATAGGAAAATATTTTTCGTTTAAAGAATGATTAAATTTATTGAAATGTTTTAATAACTCTTGATTTATTATAAGACATAGAATTACAATCACTCGATTTAAATGAAGCTTACCTAATTCCATGTCATTATAATGTTTCCACAGACAATATGCCACGTTTTCCACATAACGTAGAAATAATTCCACAAAACCAAGTTAACGAAAATTGCTAAATTTACTTAATAAAGCCCATTATTATCTAAAAATAGACAATTTTATATTTTAAACAGCTTGGCATGATATTTCCATTAATAGAAATATATTTTAAAATTAATTATTTAAATTTTAAACCAAAAAAAATCATGGACAAGCTAAATTTAAAAGGTAAGTGGAACGAAACAAAAGGTAAGTTGAAACAAAAATATGGTCAACTAACCGATGACGAATTAACGTATGCTGAAGGCAAAGAAGATGAGCTTATTGGTAAGCTTCAGTCCAAGCTAGGAAAAACACGTGAGCAAGTTGTTGATGAATTAAAATCACTTTGATTTTCTATTAAAGAGTAAATATATTCAACCACAACCAAGCATTGTAAACTTTAAATATTAGTAGTTATGTTCAATCTTCATGAAAACGAAATAACCTTTTTTTATCATCCTAATCGTAATGATGATAGAAAAGCTTTGGCATATGCCGAATCTATCGGAAATTATCATGTCAAAAAGATTGACCTAACTACTAATAAACTTACTGAAACCCAGATTGGCGTAATAGCAGATATGTTGAAAGTAGAAATACATGAACTGGTAGATCGCAGCCACCCTAGCTATAAAACGCTTGATTTGGATTCAAATGATAATCCTGCATATGATAAGGAAGATATAATGACATTGCTAAAAAACATTCCGGAGCTGATAACTACTCCTATAGCAATCATAGGAAAAAAAGGTTATAGGTGGAAGTCTGCTGATGAAATGGCCAAATTTTGTCTTGAACATTTCACCACGCATTTTGAACGTGCTAAATCAAATATTTAAAAAGAACACATTCAACATTTAAAGTATTTAATCATGAACTATTATTTAGTTAACAAAAGTCTTTTTTGGGTTACAACACTAGTTTTTACCGCATTTTTAGTTGCCTGCTCAGGACAAAACCGTGACAGACAAGAGAATAATCAGGAAACATATGAAGAAGTTAAAACCGACTTCACTGCCCAAAAACAAGAAGTAAAACAAGATCTGCAAGAACTTAAGAATGATATTGACAGGAAATTGACTGAGGTAAATGCTCGATTGAATGATGCCACCGAAGAAGTTCAAGAAGATTTAGAGGAAGCCAAAAAAGAATTAACTGACGACCGTACCGAAGTTGAAAAAGCTATAGATGATGTAGAATCTGCTACAAAAGATACCTGGGAGGATGTGAGTCGTTCGGCTAATAATACTTATAAGGAAGTAAAATCAGGATTCAACAAATTAGGTGATGATATTCAAGTGCTTTTTGAAAAGTCATAAATTGATGATTACATAAAATCCACAATACAACCAATTAATTATTTATTGCATAGCCATTCTTCCGGAAAACCATCCGGGTGAATGGCTTTTTTTATATACCAATTGAGCGCAACCCATTTGAATGTAATACCTTTGTGGAGTAAAACAACGTGTAATCACACATTCTCATGAATCTACAAGAATTTCTCGCTGACTGGGGCATTAGCCAATGGCTTTTTCAATGGATAATTCTACCGGCTTTGATTTTTTTGGCCCGCATCATGGA
>DAIQNU010000211.1:0-6807 GCA_036788235.1 Cyclobacteriaceae bacterium | reverse complement strand
GAGAAATCACGTCAAATACATGTATTGCGTGAGATTAAACTTTATGGTCTTGCTATATCGGTGGCAGTGGAATCTACAGAATTAGAAAAATCAGAAATTCGTCGAACAATGGTCAATGCTGAGCTCGAAAAAGTAAATAAAAAACTCACAGATATAGATGTATCAGGACTTAAAGTTAATATCAAAATAATTGCAGGAAAAAGCGGGTTTGAGCTTTTACGTTTTACAAAAAAAGTGAATGCAGATCTCATGGTTGTAAGTGATCCGGGGCGTAGCTTCGATTTGTTCGATCGGGTATTTAAACACGACCTGGAGTTTATTTTTGCTGACCTTCCTTGTAATCTACTCATCGTTAAGAAATAATTTATGGATAAACTTAGCCATGTAGAAGTTACAAGTCTGCTCATACAACTATGCACCATGTTGACTATGGGGCGTTTAATGGCTGAAGCTGCCCGAAAGTTCAATCAGCCAGAAGTAGTTGGTGAAATTTTAGCCGGGATTATTTTAGGCCCAACCATTTTAGGTATGATTTCACCAGATACCTTCATTTGGCTTTTTCCGGGCACAGGTGCTAGTATGGTAGCCCTCGATGCTTTCATACAAGTTTCGGTGGTACTATTGCTATTTATTGCCGGCCTTGAAGTCGACTTACATATAGTATTGCAACAAGGCAAGCAAGCACTATTCACATCAACATTTGGCATGATCCTGCCTTTTTTCTTAGGTTTTATATTTCCATATTACTTCGCAGGCTTTTTTGGTATTGTCGACGAAAGCCAGAAATTGATTTTTGCGCTATTTATGGGCACGAGTATGTCAATTACAGCCTTGCCCGTAATCGCTAGAATATTGATGGATCTCAATATTTTTCAATCAAAAATGGGCATGTTAGTCATATCATCTGCCATGATCAATGATTTATTGGGCTGGCTTATTTTTTCTGTCATCTTGAGTATGATAGGTAAAAATAGTGATGCCATGCCTTTATATAAGACCATTGGGTTGACACTGGGTTTTACCATATTTATGCTTACCTTAGGTAAAGGTGCTATGAATCAGGTGTTGCCATGGGTAAATAAAAAATTGGCTTGGCCGGGTGGTTTACTTTCCCTGTCTTTGGCACTTTGCTTTCTGGGTGCAGCCTTTACCGAATACATTGGAATACATGCAATTTTTGGCGCTTTTATCGTTGGTGTGGCACTTGGCGACTCTGAACATATTTCAGAAAAAGCGAAGGAGATAATCCATCAGTTTATCAATAACATTTTTAGCCCTCTGTTTTTTGTATCCATAGGTTTAAAAGTAAACTTCCTCCTCAACTTTAATCTGGGTCTTACCCTTGCGATCATTGCCATTGCATTTGTTGGCAAAATAGCCGGCAGTGGTTATGGCACCTATCTGGGAGGGTATAGCAAAGCCGAATCTCTAGCAGCCGGGTTTGGCATGAATGCACGAGGAGCCATGGAAATAATATTGGGTATAGTAGCCCTGGAAGCTGGCTTGATCAATGAACCTGTGTTTGTAGCGCTGGTCATTATGGCACTCATTACTAGCATGACCAGCGGGCCATTGATGAAAATGTCGTTAAAATTCAATACCAATGACAATCAGCATCCTGTATTTAAAAGACATTTTTTAAGAGACTGGTTAAGAAATAAAATAAAAGGTGGCTAGGCACTTTATTTAATTGACCAATTAAATAATGACCAACAGCCTACATACCCAAAAGCATATCGCTTAGGGTCAATTTATATAAACTACCTTTTCTGAGCACAGGAATCTCTGTGTACATATCTTTTTTAAGGCAAAATGCAATATCTTCTTCCTGTCCAAGTCTTACGAGTCTGTGTGTGTGATCAGCGTCTTCTAAAAAGCCGGGTAAATCATTTTTGGCATTGTTGTAAAGCAAATGAGACATTAGCGCGGCATCGCCTCCGTATCTACAAGAAGCCTTGAGGGCATCGACTAAAGCACCTGCATACAAAGTGTCTTCAAGGTTTACTTTTCCTTTCCATCCGGCACAAAGAACCAAAACATCAAATCTGATTTTCTTCAGGTAATTAACCAGGGGACTAAAGTTAAGAAAAGAACCTGCAATGACTTGCTTGGCGTTTACAGCACGGTGAAGCGCCATGGTGCCGTTGGTAGTCGTCATGGCTATGGAGCGATCTTTTAGCGATTCATCCATATAGCTAAATGGCGAGTTGCCAAGGTCAAACCCATCGACTTTTTGCCCTCCCCTTTCTGCAGCGGCTATATACCCTTCGTCTTGCAATTTTTTGCAATCGGACAACGATGCAACCGGTTTGATGAGTTTCACACCATGTGCCAACGCAACAGCCATGCAGGATGTTGCTCTGAAAATATCTGCTACGATCACAACTTTGCCAATGGTTTCGTAGCTATCTATCAACTCCGGCGAAAGGCAAACTTCAATTTTTCTATCCATATATTTGTCAGGCCAAAAGGCGCTGGTAAAATGTAAAATCAATTTTTAACAAAAGGCATTTTAGTAACCTCAGCCAGCAACTTTTTATTTCTGATGGAAACATAAATAGAACTGCCCGGCTGAGCATATTTCGACGTCACATAGCCCATACCAATACCAACATTCAAGATGGGCGAAATAGTGCCGGAAGTTACCACGCCAATTTGTTCATCCTGTTCATTGTACAATTCGTAGCCATGTCTGGCAAATCCCTTTTCTTTCATAACAAAACCCACCAGTTTTCTATCTACACCAGTTTCTTTTTGGGTTTTTAATCGTTCACTATCAATAAATGTTTTACTGAATTTTGTAATCCACCCAAGGCCAGCTTCAATGGGAGATGTGCTATCATCAATATCATTGCCATAGAGGCAAAATCCCTTTTCTAGTCTCAATGTATCTCTGGCGCCAAGGCCTATTGGCATTATTCCAAATTCTTTTCCAGCTTCAAACAGAGCTTCCCAAACAGGCAAGGCCTTGTCATTGGGCACATAAAGTTCGAAACCACCCGCACCGGTATACCCGGTTGCAGATATTAATGCATCGGGCAATATGTCAAGAATGTTTCCATGCTGAAATGTATAGTATTTCATTTCTTCAACTGCGAGGGTGGTGAGTTTTTTAAGAACCTCGATAGCGCGAGGCCCCTGTAGGGCCAAAAGCGATGTATCATCAGAGATATTTAGTATTTGTGCACCAAACTGATTGTGCTTGCTAATCCAGTTCCAGTCTTTTTCAATATTGGAGGCATTTACAACCAGCATATATTTATCTGCTTCAAGCTGATAGACCAGCAAATCATCTACTATGCCACCTTGACCGTTGGGAAGACATGAATACTGGATTTTGCCCGGAATTAACAATTCGGCATCATTGCTGGTGACATGCTGTATGAGTTGGAGTGCCCCGGAACCCTGTATGACAAACTCACCCATGTGGGAGACATCAAATACACCAACGTTATTTCTCACATTGAGGTGTTCTTCTGTCTCTGATACATACTTGAGTGGCATATTATATCCGGCGAAGGGTACCATACGGGCGCCAAGTTTTTCGTGAAGATTGTTGAGCGCTACTTTCTTAAGATTCATATCTGAGAATTTGTACAAAACTATATATTTTTAATATTCTGTGCACTAAATTGTTAGCAATACAATTTTTATAATATTCGTGTATAAAAAATTCAATGAAACGCGGCTTTCTTGGGTTTTTTTTTAGCTTTGTTACTCTTGACCTTTGGTGCTATCAAACATGGTTTTTTTGAATCATTTTCACGTAAAGTATGTATTTGAAAAGTCATAATTTGCTAAGCGTCAGAGTATAAACTTAATATCTTTCAAAGCCATTTAATCGACTTACAATTACATGCAGCAGCTTAATCATTACCTTGAAGTCATCGATCAGCACATAGGTGGTTCGTTCTGGTTCGTATTACTTTTACTCGGCACAGGTTTGTTTTTTACCTTATATATGGGTTTTCCGCAAATCAGATTTTTTGGTCATGCGCTCAGGATTGTTCGGGGTAAATATGATAAAGACACGGATGAAGGCGATACTACGCACTTTCAAGCACTGGCCACAGCACTTTCTGGTACAGTAGGTACAGGAAACATAGCGGGTGTAGCATTGGCGATTCATCTCGGTGGCCCGGCAGCGCTTTTTTGGATGATTGTGACGGCATTTTTAGGTATGACAACCAAATTTGTGGAGGTAACCCTTTCGCACAAATACCGCGAAAAAACAGCAGATGGAACTATGGCCGGTGGGCCAATGTACTACATGAAAAATGCTGAATTTCGATTGTTTGGCAAAAAACTTAACCTGAAATGGATGGCAATAATTTTTGCCATTGCTACAGTGATTTCTTCATTTGGCACCGGTTCTATGCCCCAGATCAACACCATAGCCGACAGTTTAAATTCAGTGTTTGGTATCAATAAAATGCTGGTTGGTGGTGTACTTGCTTTTTTATTGTCTTTGGTGATTATAGGTGGTATAAGGCGCATTGCTAAGGTTACAGAAAAGCTTGTGCCAGCTATGGCGCTTATTTACCTAATTGGGGCATTGCTTGTCATTTTCTATAATTACGAAAATGTACTACCAGCCATTGCTTCTGTTTTTACGGACGTATTTACAGGCTCCGCCGCAGCCGGAGGTTTTCTGGGTGCCGGCTTTATATTTGCCTTTAACCGGGGTGTAAACCGGGGCTTGTTTAGCAACGAAGCAGGTCAGGGTTCGGCTCCCATAGCACACGCCTCGGCCAAAGCACATGAGCCGGTATCTGAGGGCATGGTCGCCATTCTGGAGCCCTTTATCGATACCATTGTAATTTGCTCATTAACAGGGATAGTGCTTTTATCATCAGGTGTGTGGCAAGAAAAGCACATGAATACCTTTCAGTACTCCGACCTTGAGATATTGTCCGGAAGATTTGATGGAGAAAATCCGGGAGATCAGCAAAAGCTTTTTGACCATTTAAGGAATGAAGTAAAAATTGCCAGCTTTACCGGCGAATTGGAGGTTGATAACGGGGAAATCAAGCAAGGAGAATTTACTATACTACATGCCAGGTCAGTGGCAGAAAATATTCTGGTTCGGGTAGGTGATAAAAATTATCAGGGCAAACTAACTATAGAAAAGGGCAGGTTGAAAGACGCATCCGGTGCCATAAAAATGGATGGACTTTCACTGTTGCATAGTTCGCCACTCACCGCCTTGGCCTTTACAAAAAGCGCTATTGGTGATTTAGGTAAGTACATTATTGCGCTGGGTTTGCTGTTGTTTGCCTTCAGTACGTCCATTAGTTGGTCATACTATGGCGATAGAGCCATGATATTTTTATTGGGCAACAAATCAGTAGTGTACTACAGATTTTTCTACGTAGCAGGTTTTTTTGTAGCCAGCTTTATTGACACTACCATAGTTTGGACATTCTCGGGCATAGCAATAGCCCTTATGACCCTACCAAACCTGATTGGGATTTTGTTGCTACGTAAAGAGCTCAAAGAAACTGTACAACAATATTGGATCGATTTTAAAGCAGAGTGGCCTGAGGATGGGGATTAGATCCTAAAATAATTGTAGCTCAAAAAAGTATGATAAATAATAGTTAAGGTTTATCCAATGTATTGATACTTGAGTTTAATAAGATGGAATATACGTTGAAAGGCATAGGTTAAAATAGATAATAAAAACGATGCGAGCAACCCCCGAGAACATTCTATTATTCCGTTCACTCTTCAAAGGACGTGAAGATGTATTTGCCATTCGATGGGAGGAGGGTAACAAATCGGGCTATATGCCAGCTTATTTTTATGACCCTTTTTTGTTACAGGCACATAAAATGAATGGGGGTACATTTCAAAATTTCACGCAAAAATCTCATCAGAAACTGACTGACGAACAAATCCTAAAACATTTACAAGGCTCTCAACAAATCGGTGTTTATCCATTATTATTGGACAATACAACCTGGTTTTTAGCAGCAGATTTCGATAAAGCTAATTGGCACAATGAAGCAGTTACTTTTCTTAATGCTTGTAAAGGAAAAGAAATCCCAGCCTACTTGGAACGTTCAAGATCGGGAAATGGCGGACACGTTTGGATATTTTTTGACAATCCATATCCAGCTATAAGAAGTCGCAAAATATTCATTTCAATTCTGGAACAGTCAGGGGCATTTTCATTGTTCGACAAAAGTTCAAGTTTTGATAGACTGTTTCCTAATCAAGATTTCCTTTCAGGTAAAGGTTTTGGCAACTTGATTGCTCTGCCATTTTTTAAGCCAACTTTTGAAAAAGGAAATAGTTGCTTTATCAATCCTGAAACATTTGAGCCTTACACTGACCAGTGGAGCTTTATGGAAAGTATTCAAAAAGTTTCCAAGGATCTTTTAAACGATCTTTATGAAGCCTGTAAGTCGCAAAGTCAAAAATTGAAATCAGATGATCGAACCAATAACCTGATAGTAGCAAAGGAAAGTTTAGCCATTACTTTAAGTAATAAAATTAAGCTAAATAGAAGTGGATTAACTCCAAACCTCATTCATTTTCTGAAAGAGGAATTAAACTTTGCCAACTCGGAGTTTTTAGTGAAGAAGAAATCAGGAAGAAATACATTTGAAACAGCACGTTATTTTAATTTAGTTGAGGAAACGGAAGATGAGGTTTTCATCCCAAGAGGTTTCATCGGAAAGCTTTTACGTTTTTGTAGAGAATTACAAATCGAATTTGAGTTTGTTGAAAGCAGAAAACTTAGGTCTTCAATCTCATATGCATTTAATGCTTCTTTGAGAAATCATCAACAACACGTGATTG
>DAIQNU010000210.1:0-6833 GCA_036788235.1 Cyclobacteriaceae bacterium | reverse complement strand
TATTAAAAGGTTTGCTCAATCTTTCCGTAATAATATCGAAAATTGAAAAGCATATACAAGTACACTTGCCTGAAATAAAAAAGCATGCTAAGGAAACACTAAGCAAACTCGATGGTGTAATCAAATGCCTGCAATATCAGGATATTATTAGTCAGAAAGTTAATCATGCTTTTGAGCTTATCGGTACTATAACGATAGAACTGGCAAATTCATCCAATGAGGTTTTAAGGCAAGGCAAAACGAAATATAATGGCAAAACCTTGTTGATTTTACCAGAAATTACTGAACTACTGATAAGAGAGTTACTGTTAGCAAAAATAGAATACCAAAAGATCATTACAGAAATCCAACAGAATTTTGCGCCTATGAGCGATTACAAGCAAAAAGCTGAAAGGATAAACATGTTGATGCAGGATAAAGTAGACTTACTGTGGGATAAAATTTCATCTGCCCTACAGGTATTAGGGAATTTCGATGATAGCCTTACGAAATATGATCAGAGTCCTGATTCTGATCTAAAGAAACAGAAATCCTTCGATCAAATTAATGAATCAATTTTCAATTTGGATGAAAGCCTTGAAAATGTGCAGAAGTGCATTTTTGAAATCAGGGGCAATAGACCACAGGATACAGAATTCAATGGACAAATTGAGTCTACCAGCGTCGAGCTTAAGCAATTGATGCATAAGCTGAAAACGTACGCAACACAAAACAATCACAATAACAATACTGGACAGCTTATAGCAGAATTTCAAGGCCTAAACGAACAATTGAGTGAAGGCATTAGAAATGTATGGTCGGTGAGCAATGATCTGGAGCAAAACTACAAGGAAGCGACTACTCTGCTACAACAAAATGATGAATTGATTGCTGACTTGACACTTGATAGTCAGGATTGTGTATTTTTCATGCGCAGCCAACATAATTTTGAAGCAGAGCTTGATGATGTAATTAGTTTGTTGGAAATAGTGTCTCGATTGACAGTACCCGCAGACCACCATCAAAAAATAGAGAAACTGATGGCTCTCGAAAGTACCTATACCATGGCTAGCCAAAGAAACATTCATGACAGTTATTTAGATGAAAAATTTGGCAACAATCATCGGAATAATACTTCATTGAAGACCGCCGTAACAAAAAAGGTAGAATTTTTTTAGTTTCTTAATTTGGACAGCGATTCAACTACATAGTCTTAATTTTTTTACTTCTGCAAATGTTAAAGGCAATTTTGATTGTTGATGATTCAGAAAGCACCAGGGAAATTCTCTCTTACGTTTTAAAATTCGAAGGCTTTGAGGTATTTAGCAGTGTTGATGGCTTGGATGCTTTGCGAGTATTGAGTGGTCGATCCATTGACTTGGTCATAACCGATTTGAATATGCCAAATATGGATGGATTTGCACTCATAAAAAAAATCAGAACAATGCCTCAATATTACAACACCCCAATTATACTGCTTACAATTGAATCGAGCGAAGAGAAAAAAAACAAAGCCAAGGAAGTAGGTGCCAATGGATGGATCATAAAACCTTTTCAGAAAGAAGAATTGCTAAATGCCGTGAATAAATTTATAGGTTAAACTAGAAATGATCATAACCACTATTCTAGTTAGCAATGATTGCATTAACGATTTTCTAATCTGATCGCAAAAAGTCTTTCATTAATCAATTTTTAAATTTATATTGTATAATTAATGTAGAATTTAACACGGATGAGGATGAAAGGGCAAGATATTACGGAAAAGTTAATTGGACCCGACTTTATCAGGCAAAACCTGGTTAAAATGCTGCCTGGAACTGTACTCCTAGATACTCAACTCAACATAACAGAAGTCAGTCATGAAGTATTGCGCATGTCATTGCACAGTGAATCAGAAATGACAAGTCGGTATTTTTTCGATTATTTTAAAAGAAATGGGCTCGAAGCTGAAATTCTTGATCATTTACATACCAAAGGGTACTTTCAATCAATCAATGCCGAACTTATAAACCGTTTTGATAAAAGCGTCAATATTGAAATTTCGGGTTTTTATCTGGGAATGATTAGCGATATTAACAATCGCATCATTATAAATGTGAAAGATCTCAGCAAATTGAGTCGTTATCAAGAACGCCTTAAAGAAAAAGTCGCCGAGTTCAATGAATTGGTATACAGATCCTACCATGATATTAGAGGTCCACTGGCAACCATAAAAGGATTGGTGAATATTGGTAAAATAGAAAAAGAAAAAAGTGCCCTCAATGATATAATCAACATGGTGGGTCAATCAGCAAATGTTTTAGAAAACAGAATCACCAATCTTTCTGAAATATTTGAATCAAACCAGCCATTAAGTGATTCCATTAGAATCCCGAAAATTGATGTAGAAGCTTTCATACGGCAACAATGTCAAGATACTGATATAGCCATTCATGTTTCGCTTTTAGAAAGTCCCGAAACTTTACTCCCTGATAGTTTACCTATAAGAAAAATTCTAAGCAGCTATGTAGATTTTATTTTTACGCTTGAACCTATTGCGGGCCTATCCTCCATCAATTTAGTCATTGGTTTTTTACAACATAGCTTAATTTTAGAATTGGAATATTCAGGTTTTAAATGTAGCGAATCACTTAAAGATTCTATGTCAAAAAGTACTTTGTATGCCTCAGAAACCATAAATAGCGAACCTCTTCTTAAATATTATTTGCTAAAAAATCAGGTAATACTTGCAGATGGCAATTTGGAATTGCAATTTAAATATGATTATTCAGGTTCATTCAGAATCTTGCTACCTTCTGTAAGTTTAATTTAATTGCAATTTGCTAAACATATGGGCATTAAAGAAAATTTAAATAGCAATGCGCCTGGTGAGAGTATGCCAATAGATGTTGACCAGGCCAATACCTTTTTAAAACTCACCCGTGACTATTTCTATGAATCATTATTGACCAAAGATCTCAACTTTAAAATCACCTGGCTAGGTGGCAGATTTAAAGATATAACAGGATATACGTGGCAAGAAATAGAAAAACTTCCGGGTAACTTTATGCAGATAATAGAGCCTTCCGACAAGGAACGTATACTGACTGAACACCATAATAATCATGAAGAAGTTGTTACCTACACTTACCGAATACTTCATAAAGAAGGCGGCATTCGTTGGATTGAGGACATGGTACAACGACATTTCGATGAAGATGGCAATATTGTAAAAATCACCGGGGCTGTAAAAGACATTACCACCGAAAAAGAAGCAAAATTTGCTTTAGAAAATTCAATTAAACGGTTAGATTTGGCTTTGCAATGTGCCAATGAAGGTTTATGGGATTGGTATTTGCCAACTGGTCAAACCACCTTCAATGATGTATATTATACTATGCTTGGCTATGCGCCCGGGGATCATATTAAAAGTTTCGAAGATTTTCTTGCATGGATTCACCCTGATGATGTCGAAAGAATTAAAAAGTTAAACAAAGACTTTGCCTTAAGAAACACAAGTATGTATAAGGCAGAATTTAGAATGCGAAATAGGAAGGGGGGGTGGCAATGGATTCTGAGTAGAGGTAATATAGCTGAAAGATCTTCAGATGGCTCGCCGATACGATTGTTGGGCACACATACCGATATTACACAAGAAAAGTTTGCTCGAGATCAGGCCAAAGATGCAGAATTAAAATACCAAAACCTTTTCAATTCTATGCATGATGGTTTTGCCATTTTTACCATCATTTTTGATAATAGCAATGTAGCAACTGATTTCCAATATTTGCTTGTTAACCCGGCATTTGAACGTTTGGCCAATATACCAGCTCATAAGTGCATCGGTAAAACCCTGCGTGAAGTACTACCAGATAGTGCCGACATTTGGCTTGAAGTATGTGGGCGTGTTGTGAAAAGTAAAAAGACCGAAAATTTCGAATATCAGTCAAAAATCAGCAATAATTTTTTTGATGTAAGCGTATTTTTAAGTGCACCAGGTCAAATATCCGCCATATACAGAGATAAAACAGAGCAATTCAAACTCAATAATCAGCTAGAGGCAGAGCGAAAAAAAATAAGCAATTTAATGGAGAATGTCCCTGGTATGGTTTATAGATGCAAGGCAGATGAACACTGGACCATGGAATTTGTAAGTGAAGGCTGTCGAGAACTTACCGGGTACGAAGTATCTGATTTTATTGATAATAAAACCATAAATTTCAATCAAATAATATGTGAACCGTACCGCAAAAAGCTTCAGTTAGCCGATGAATTCCAAGAAAATAACCAGCATTTTGTAGAAGAATATGAAATACGTACTGCTACAGGCGAAGTAAAATACGTATGGGAAAAAGGGATGGGAATTTATTCCAAAATGGGAGAATTACTATACCTTGAAGGTTTTATAACTGACATTACAGAAAGAAAGAAAATAGAAGATTCACTTAAAAAAAGTGAAGCCAGAAACAAAGCTTTGCTCAGTGCCATACCTGATCTTATGTTTCTGTTTGATAAAAATGGTCGATACATTGATTACAACAACACTTCAAATATTAAGACATTAGTAGCACCAGAGAAATTTTTAGGCAAGACTATTTCTGATGTGCTAAGTGATGAGCTGGCCAATTTGACGTATCAAAAAATTGATGCGCTATTGAAAACTGGTGAAATGCAAGTATACACGTATAGTGTCAACAATGGCCTTAAAATTGCCAATTTTGAAAGTCGTCTTGTACACTGTGGACAAGATGAGATATTGGCTATTATTCGAGATGTTACTGATAGGCAGCAATATGAGCAAGCATTACAGCTTAGTGAGCAGCGCTGGCAATTTGCACTGGAAGGCGCACGCGATGGCGTTTGGGACTGGAATCTTGAAGACAACAGTGCATTTTTTTCAATAAGGCTTAAAACCATCTTAGGTTATGTAAAAGACGAACTCAGTAAAAAAATGGATGAAATTACTTCCCGAATTCATCCAGATGATTTACCAATTCGAAATAAAATCATGAATGAGCATTTGGAGGGCATCAGTTCATTTTATCAGTGTGAGTATCGCATCAACAATATAAAAGGCCAATATATATGGGTGCTCGATAGAGGCATGGTGTTGGAGCGTTCTAAAGATAACCTTCCACTACGAATGATTGGCACACTCTCTGACATTTCGGAGCGTAAAGAAAACGAACTTGAGATACGCAGGATCAATGAAGAGCTTAAACAATTTACATACACGGTTTCACATGACCTCAAAAGCCCCCTACTTACCATTCAGTCTTTCGCCGGATTCCTCGAAAAAGATATAAAAGCCAATAAAATCGACAAAGTAGAAAGCAGCCTTGGATTTATTAATTTCGCCATCGATAAAATGAACCAGTTGCTCAATGATCTTTTGGAGCTTTCTCGAATTGGGAGAAAAACAGGGCCTCATGAGCAAATTAACCTTTCCGATTTGCTCGATCAGGTTATCAGTCTCTTGGCTGGCCGGATTCAGCAGAAAAAAGTAGAAATTATTCGACCTAAAAAAGATCTGATCCTCACAGGAGATATTATACGACTCACTCAGGCCTTTCAAAACCTACTTGAAAATGCAATAAAATTTATGGGTAATCAAGAAAACCCATGTATAGAAATTGGTATTAAGAAAATAGACCAAGACAATCACATTTATATTCGTGACAATGGTATAGGAGTAGATGCCAAATTTATCCCTAAGATTTTTGACCTCTTTCAAAAACTCAATACCAAAGAAGAAGGCACGGGCATTGGACTTACTCTGGTAAAAAGAATCGTAGAATTACACGGAGGTAAAATATGGGTAGAATCTGAAGGCCTTGGTAAAGGCACCACATTTTGGCTAAGATTGGCTGGTACGCAGAAAGTGTAAATTATAGTTACATCGCTAAATTATTTATAATCAAAGAAGCTGATCGAACATATACTCATGACAAAGCTTACCAGAATATGTATCATTGAAGATAACCCGGCACATGCCGAAATAATCCTGCGGTCACTTGAATATACAGGTGAAGACTATCAAATAAGCGTTTATGATACACTCGGGGATTTTCGGAATGCCACCAAAGATCAGCTGCCGGATCTCATTCTGGCAGACCTCAACTTGCCTGATGGCACAGCGCTGGAGATATTACAGCAGTGGAAAACCAAGCCTGAATACCCGGTAATAGTAATGACCAGCCAGGGTGATGAGGCTTCAGCTGTACAAGCCATGAAATTTGGAGCACTCGATTACATCACCAAATCCCAAGGTTTTTTTCAAGACATACCACGCACCATTATAAGAGTTTGGCGCGAATGGCGGCTTATGCAAAAAAATGCACAAGCCGAGGCACTACTTCGGGAAAGCGAGAAAAAATTTAGAAGCATTTTTGAAGGAAGCCCAGATGCCTTCTCTCTTACCAGAGTTAGCGACTGGGTAGTAACAGATGTCAATGAAGGCTTTTGTAAACTAGCAGGTTTGTCAGCAAGTGAAATTATAGGAAAAGCTTCAGAAGAGCTTGATTTTTGGCACGAACCAATCGAAAAAAATGAATTAATGAATGGACTGGCCAATGAAAAAGTAATTCAAAATATTGAAATGAAATTCAGGCAAAAAAGTGGTAAAATATTTACTTGTCTGGTTTCAGCCATCCGTATTGTAATAGATGCTGAAGAATATGTAATGGGCATAATCCGTGACATTGAAGAATTGAAACAAGCCGAGTTAAAATTAGCCTCAAGCCAGCAGCAATATAAATACCTATTCGACAACAATCCGCAACCCATGTGGGTATTTGATCTGGAAACATGGGATTTTCTCGAAGTAAATCTGGCAGCGATAAAGCACTATGGCTATAGCCACGAAGAGTTTCTAC
>DAIQNU010000209.1:3977-6846 GCA_036788235.1 Cyclobacteriaceae bacterium | reverse complement strand
CGAAAACTTGCGTGATTATATAATTGCATCCTTTCTAGTGCTTTTTATTTAGGTGCATACAGCCTTTATGTATTATAAAAGCTATTCTTTATGGTTTTGTGTTGAATTATATTGCAGATAATCGATGCGAAATTTATTTAAAAATAGAAGTATTTATAAATAAATTTCATTAAATATAGCTGAAAGCTGATTATTTTATAAATATTCAAAATTTTTTCAAAATCACGGTATCATTTTAGTAAAATTTTCCTTTTAAGTGTAGGAAGACAAATTTATTTATGAAAAAGGAAGCACCAGACATGTTAGTTCGCTTAATATCGGACAAATCATTTAAAGACTGGGTGATGTTCCCCAATGAGGAGAACTCATTGTATTGGAGAAAGAAACTGGAATTGCAGCCTGAATATGCAATGGTTGTGGCGCAAGCGCGTGAGATAGTATTAAGAATGAAATTCAATGAGCATAAACTCAGTAGTTCAGAAACTGACGAGCTGCTAACTCAAATCATTTCTGCTAACGACCTGGGCAAGACATTGCCAAAAAGAAGTACAACTGTGCGTGAATTCTTCTCAAAAGTAAAACCTGTATTTAAATATGCAGCAGCACTGGCAATCATAGCGCTTTCTATATATATAGTACGTTATATTAAAGAAGACGTAAATCAATATCTTAAGCCATCTAAAATTATAACCTTTGCTAAAGAAAATCCTAAAATACAGAAATCACGCTTTCCATTACCTGATGGCAGCATAGTAAGCCTTAATGCTATGAGTAGCATAGATTACGTGTTTGATCCACAAAAAGGAATCAGGGAGGTTAATTTAATTGGAGAGGCCTTTTTTGAAGTGAAAAAGAATGATAAGTTTCCGTTTGTTGTGCGATCTGGCGGGATAAGCACCCGGGCTGTAGGTACATCATTTAATGTACGGTACTTTCCAGAAGAGGCGAAAGTAAAAGTGGCATTATTAAATGGCAAAGTAGCTTTAGATGCAGAAACTGTAAGTCTTCAGGATAACAACAAAATGCTGAAGCCTGGTGAAAAACTCGTATTTGACAAAATAACGGGTGTCAACGATAAAGTAACCTTTGATCCTCTAGATGAGTTGGCTTGGAAAGATGGCGTTCTTACTTTCCAAAATGCTGATTTTGATGAATTCATTCGCCGGTTAGAGCATTGGTATGGTGTGAAGTTTTTAATTGTAGGCAAACCGACAGAAAAATGGAATGTGAATGGGCGGTTCAAGACTGAAAGTCTCGAAGAAATATTGGTTGGCGTAAAATTTACCTATGATATTGAATATCAATTAAATGGTGATAATGTTAAACTAAAACTTAATTAATGTATGGAGAAGTATATACACGACACATAAAAAACGGAAGCCTACAAGGTAAACTTCCGTCTTAATATTTCGCTCTCATCATAATTGCAATGTCGTTTGGGGAAACTTTTTGCCAGAATGAGAGCACAGTTGCTCATTGTTTAAACAACTATCAAAGTTATGAAAAAAACATTACAATTATTCAAAATTATGTCAAGATCACTCTTCTATGGCATATTACTGCAGACAATGTGCATGAGCATGTTGCTGGCAAACAAAGGAGATGCGCAAAATAACAGATCAGATAAGGCCATCTCTATGGATCTCCGTGAGGTAACAATTTCGTTGCGATCTGAAAAAGCTTCACTTCAAGAGGTTTTTCAAATCATTGAAAAGGATACAGATTTCAAATTTTTCTATGACAAGAAAATTCTAAGAAACAATGCAAGGATCGAAATTCAATCTGGTAAAACATCATTGTATGACTTGTTACTTGAGGTTTCAAAGCAGACTTCATTGCATTTTAAGCAAGTGAATAAGAATATTAATGTGAAGATTGCTAATAAACCAGTTGAGGAAGAAGATGTAATTGAGGTGGTAGAAGAAGAACAAGTGACCAACATAACAGGTCGTGTTTCTTCTGACGATAGCCCAAACGGTTTACCTGGTGTAAATGTCATTATCAAAGGCACATCGCAAGGTACAGTCACCGATATCGATGGTAATTTCAACATTGATGTTACTGGGCCTGAGACGATTCTTACTTTTAGCTCAGTAGGCTACATATCGGAGGAGGCCACAGTAGGCAACCGCTCAGTCATAAATATGTCACTTGTAGCCGACATTACTGCACTGGAAGAAATTGTCGTAGTGGGCTATGGTACAGTAAGAAAAAGTGATTTGACCGGTTCAGTATCATCAGTGAGTTCAGAACAGCTTACAGCTTACCCAGCCATTGATGCCGTTCAGGCTTTGCAAGGTAGGGCAGCCGGGGTACAAGTTACGGCGAATAATGGCGAACCAGGTTCAGCTTTCAAAATAAGAATAAGAGGAGGCACATCCATAAACGCCAGCAGTGACCCGATCATTGTGGTAGATGGTTTTGTTGGCGCATCAATGCCACCGCCAGAAGATATCGCCTCTATGGAAGTTTTGAAAGATGCATCTGCGACGGCCATTTATGGATCACGTGGTGCAAATGGCGTAATAATGATCACAACAAAGCGTGGCAAATCAGGTAAAGCCAGAATTGAATTCAATACATCCTATTCTGCCCAAAACGAAATCAATCGCTTGGATTTACTTAACGCCGATCAGTTTATTGATTATGTTCAAGATGCCAGACCTACTATCGAAACTTTTGGAGGCAATACGGATTGGCAAGATGCTATTTTCAGAACTGGTGGCATACAGAACCATCAGTTGTCAATTTCAGGTGGCACCGATGCCGTGAATTACTATATATCTGGTGCATATTTTGATCAGAAAGGGGTAATTATTGGTTCTGAATACAATCGATTCTCTATTACAAGTAATTTGGATATTAAGGC
>DAIQNU010000209.1:0-3967 GCA_036788235.1 Cyclobacteriaceae bacterium | reverse complement strand
AAGTTGAGATTTGGACTCAATATCTTTGCGCAGAGAACAACCCGTGATGGTACGCGAACCCAGGAAGGATCGGGTGGGGCCAACAATACTGGGGTAGTCGCAGGTGCTTTTAAATTCGAGCCCGACCAACCCATAAGAGATGCCAATGGTAGATTTACTACCGCACGACTCAATGACATCCATGACAATCCCTATGCAGTGGCTACTCAGTTTCAAAATCAGTCGATAAATGACAGAATGCAGGGTAATGTATATGCAGAATATGATATCCTAAGAGACTTAAAGTTTAGAACAACCCTGGGTGCAACAATTAATAGTGGACGGAATGGAACATACATACCTACTACTTTACGAGCAGGTGTAAACGTCGGTGGCTCTGGTAGTGTAAGTGGAAGTAAAAGTACAAATTTGCAAAACGAAAACTATTTCACATACACTAAAGAGCTCTTTGGAAACCATAATTTAACTGCTATTGCCGGGTATTCATTTCAAACAGAAGAATTTGAAAACTGGAATGCAACCGGACAGAATTTTATTAGTGACGCCTTTTCTTTTTGGAACTTAGGCGGCGCTTCGGTATGGCAAAGACCTACATCAAGTTTCTCAGATTATACATTGAAATCCTATTACAGTAGACTCATTTATGCGATAAACGATGGGAAGTATATCCTTAATTTTACTGCGCGATATGATGGCTCATCCAATTTCAGTGTAAACAATAAATGGGCTTTCTTTCCTTCAGGCTCCTTTGCCTGGAATATGGGAAATGAACAATTTATGGCAGATGTTAACGCCATCAGTCAGTTCAAGTGGCGAGTTAGTTATGGAGTTACTGGAAATCAAGCGATTGCGCCTTTCCAAACCCTTGCTCGTTTCTCTGAAGTATTAACCATAATGGATAACAATGCTGTAAATGCTATACGGCCTACTTCGGTTGCTAATGAAGATCTTAAGTGGGAAACAACTACACAATTGAACTTTGGTATGGATGTAGGATTTTTTGATGATAGATTGAGTCTCTCAGCAGATGCTTATCAAATGGTTACTAAGGATCTTTTGTTTACCCTTCCATTGCCACAATACTCTGGTTACGGCGGACAAACAAAAAACATTGGTGAAGTTGAAAATAAAGGTATTGAGATCGCGCTTGGCGCAAAGATTCTTACGGGTACATTACAATGGAGCACCGATCTTAATGTATCTGCCAATAGAAACAAAATCCTAACCTTACCAAGCGGAAATGAGATTCGATACGGATCCGGACCAGGCCATATGGTTGGGCTAGGTGATTCACAAGTACTCCGCGAAGGACACCCGGTCGGCAGTTTTTTTGGCTGGATTTACGATGGTGTGTATAATGAAGGAGATGATTTTCTACCAGGTGCCGGATTTGAACAGGCTTTGGGTGGTGAAAAGTTTAGAGACATTGATGGTATGCGCGATGCTGATGGCAACTTAACTGGTCAGCCTGATGGTAGACTGGATGCCAATGACAGAACCATAATTGGAGATCCAAACCCAGATTTTATTTGGGGATGGAACAATGATTTTAAATGGGGAAATTTCGATTTGAATATCTTCTTCCAAGGTTCGCAAGGCAATGACATACTTAGTTACACCTTATTGGAGCTTGAGCTTATGTCAGGTATAAACAATTCTACCACCAGGGCACTTGATCGCTGGACACCTACCAACACCAATACAGATGTACCACGAGCTAATAATGGTCGTGCTCGTCGCGTGTCTTCTCGGTTTGTTTACGATGGTAGTTTTGTAAGATTAAAGAATATAGCCTTAGGGTATAACCTCCCAACAGCTTTAGCAGAGAGACTTAATATTAGCCGTTTAAGAGTCTATGTAAGTGCGCAAAATATTCTCACTTTCACGCAATATGAAGGTTATGATCCTGAGGTGAACTACAATTCAGGTGGTAGCACAAACAGCAACAGGAATCTTGGTCTTGATTACGGCAGTTATCCAAATGCCAAATCTTATACTCTTGGTTTAAACATAGGTTTCTGATTTATTATTTAATAAAAGCAATTAATTATGAAAGCAATTATAAATAAAGTACTTGCCATCGTATTGGTTTTGAGTATATTTTCTTGTTCCGACCTGGAAGAAAGACCTATTGGTTTATTAGCACCGGAAGGTCTGTTTAATACCCCAGGCGATGTGCTAAATGTTGTATATGGTGCTTATGGTGGCTTAGCCACTGAGCAGATTTATGGCCGTCAATTCAACATTGCTCTGATGTTTCGTGGCGATATGGTTGATATCGGTGACCGTGGTACACCTGCTGCTCGTCAGCAAGTGAACGATTTTAATATGGACGATAACAATGCCATGGTAGGAGCTTTTTGGCCTAGGTTTTACCAAGTGATTAGTGCTGCTAACTCAGCTATTGCTGGAAGTGAATCCATTGTAGCCGATGATGCTGATATAAATCCAATTATAGCAGAAGCTCGATTTCTAAGAGCATTCTCTTATTTTCATTTGGTAAGAGTTTTTGGTGAAATCCCATATATCGATTATTTCATCACTAATCCAGAATCAGTGGTAGCGATCTCAAAAACTTCAGTAGATGATGTATACGCAGGTATCATTAGTGATCTGGAATACGCCAAAGAATGGTTGCCTGACAGTCATGGCAATAGCGATATAAGATCTAGAGCAACTAAAGGTACGGCCGCTTCTTATTTGGCCACAGTATATATGACATTGGAAGATTATCCAAAAGCCTATACAGAAGCAAAATGGGTTATTGACAATAAAGACCGCTTTGGATATCGTTTAGAGGCTGATTTTCAGGATTTATATAGAGCCGAAATTGCCGATAACATAAAAGAGCCCATTTTTACGGTAGATTACAAAGGACTAATTACAGGTGGAGACAATTTTAATGTTGACTACAATGCATCTATGACTGGAATTAGGGGAGCAGTGCCATCAGGATGGAGTGTAGCTGTGCCATCTATGGCCGTTTTCAATACCTGGGATGACCGCGACTATCGTAAGAGAGTAAGTTTTTCTGATTCTACCATGATGATGGTGGATGGTGAACTCACTCGGGTCTCATATACAAGTTTTACCAATACCAAGCGCCCACACATTGCCAAGTATTATCGTTTTGCTGGTAATTCAGAAGGAGAATTCCAAAACAATGATCATAACATAATTCTGTTTCGCTATGCTGAGATATTGCTGACTGCTGCTGAAGCTTCTGTGGAAATAAGTGGTCCCAATGCAGAAGCATTAGGCTACATAAATCAAGTCCGCGAACGAGCAAGAAATTGGGATGGTGAGCTATCAACTTTTCCAGAAGATGTTGAAGAGGGAATGTCTAAGAATGATCTGATTGATTTAATCTTAGATGATCGCCGTTTGGAATTGGCTTTCGAGTCAAAAAGATGGTACGATATTCAGCGCAGAAAACTGGGCGATATCGTATTTAAAGGGCCAAACTCGTTGGAACCACAACCTAATTTTGATGCAGCGCGTGATTACCTAATGCCACTGCCCAGAAGAGAATTAGATGTTAATCCAAATCTGAGACCGCAAAATCCAGGATATTAATTTCGCAATCTGGCCGGTTAATTACCGGCCATTTTTTTACATTTACATTTGTATAAGTGTATAAACCCTAATTAATTATTGTAATGATTCGAATTAGATTTAACTTTTTAATTTCATTCTTGGCACTTTCAAGTCTTTTTTTGGCGTGTACTGAAAAATCTGAGAAAAGCAATGATCAGCCTTTATCCCATGAGGAGCTTGCCGGTTTTGCAAGTGAGCAGTTTAAAGTAGCCATCGAAGCACTTGATAATATTCATGCCACTCGATTTCCTGATGAATCAAATTCAGTAGTCGTACCCAGGTCACTCAGGGACGATACCATTTTTTATGTGCGTTCACGCGACTGGACAAGCGGCTTTTTCGGGGGTAACCTATGGTATATGTATGAACT
>DAIQNU010000208.1:0-6858 GCA_036788235.1 Cyclobacteriaceae bacterium | reverse complement strand
TTGCAGAAAATTAAAAATGCTTTAAGTTAAATGGTGACAAACTCATATTATTTTGACTTTTGTTGTTAAGGCATTAAGTATCAGAGCTTTTTAATGTGTAATGCTACAAATAAATATTTTGATATTAGTAAATGCACGAATTGAAAACAATATTATAATACTAAGTAATACTCAATGAGACAATTAAAGATCAGTAAACAGATTACCAACCGTGAAAGCCAGTCGTTAGACAAGTATCTTCAAGAGATCGGAAAAGTAGATTTAATTACTTCTGATGAAGAAGTGATACTTGCACAAAGAATCAGGGATGGTGATCAGGCTGCCTTAGAAAAGCTAACCAAAGCCAATTTGCGTTTTGTGGTTTCTGTTGCAAAACAATACCAAAGCCATGGACTGACACTTGGCGACCTCATCAATGAGGGTAATCTTGGCTTAATAAAAGCCGCTAAAAGATTCGATGAAACACGTGGTTTCAAATTTATTTCTTATGCAGTATGGTGGATCAGACAATCAATCATGCAGGCTTTGGCTGAGCAATCACGTATAGTTCGTCTACCACTCAACAGAGTTGGTTCACTTAATAAAATCTCTAAAACTTTTTCTGAATTAGAGCAAAAATTCCAAAGAGAACCAACTGCTGAAGAATTGGCAGATGTACTCGATATTGCTGAAGAAGAAATCCATACAAACCTTAAAATATCAGGGCGTCACGTATCAATGGATGCTCCTTTTGCCAATGGTGAAGAAAACAGCTTGCTAGATGTCTTAGTGAGTGATGGAGAAGATACGGACAGTGATCTGATGACTGATTCATTAAGACAAGAAGTACAAAGAGCACTTTCTACATTGACACAAAGAGAGTCGGAAGTAATCGCTTTGTACTACGGCTTAAATGGTGAGCATTCGATGACCCTTGAAGAAATAGGTGAGCGGTATAACCTAACACGCGAAAGAGTACGTCAGATAAAAGAAAAAGCTACCCGCAGATTGAGACACAGCTCAAGAAGCAATGCTTTAAAGCCTTATTTGGGATAAATAAAAAACATATTCATATTAAAAAAGTCTGCAAATCTTTGAATTTGTGGACTTTTTTTTTGTGCCCAATTTTTAGTGAACGGTCATGTTTGCTTTTTGGATACACTAAAAGTTCATGTTGTACAAAATCAGGGAAGAAATGGAAATCATTCCTATGTATTTGCCATTTTCTTCAACAGGTGCTCTTCTAATACCTGTCCGGATAAGCATCCTGGCTACATACCGAATGTCCATATCCGCAGGAACTGGTATGGCAGGTTTTTTCATAATTTCATAAACATTCACCTCCGAAGATTCTCTATCCGGAATGATCACACCATTAATAAGGTCTTGTAAATCAACGATTCCATAGGCATCATCTTCAGTTCGTTTTTTTACAATCAACACATCTACTTCTTCGGCACGCATGCGCTCTACAGCTTCTTTAGCGGTTGCCATGCCATCTATGAAAATGACTTTATTGTTCATGACATCGCGCGCTCTTTGAATTTTAGGTTTACCCTCGTACATTTCAATATAGCTTTATAGGTAATTGTTAAAAGTACTGATCCCTTGCTTGCTCTTTAAATTTCTCTATTTGACTTTCCAGCCCAATTACATGCTCAATCGGCATCACTAAGGCAATCCCTGTTCCTGGTTCATGAAATTTCCCTGCAGTCTTAATGGCTTCCAATATACCATCAACCGTGTGTTCTTCAACCACCATCATGATAATATCAGTTTGTTTTTCTAATGCCAGACCAAAAAAAGACTTGGCTTCATGAATGCCAGATCCCCGGGCTGCAATTATAGTTGCACCTGTGGCACCTGCTTCTTTTGATGCGTCAACTACCTGGTCTGTTAGGTGAGTTTTCACAGATACTAAGATCATTTTAAAACGCATAATTTATTTGTTTTTAGTTTTCCTTACTAACCAATCCATATATTGTGCATAACCCAATACCGTAATAATGGGAAATAAGCTTGCAAAAGCAATAAGTCCAAAACCATCGATGGCAGGATTTCTGCCGGGCACTGAACTGGATAAACCCAAACCCAAAGCAGCAACCAAAGGCACAGTGACAGTCGATGTAGTAACACCTCCTGAATCATAAGCCAACGGAATAATTTGCTTGGGCGCGAAAATTGTCTGTATAATTACGATTATATACCCAACTATTATGTACAAATATAAAGGTGTGCCCGTTATAATTCTGAATGAACCCAAAACTAAGGCCACAGCCACACCAATAGCCACAGTAATGCGCAAACCCCATTGGCTGATAGTACCCACAGAAATTTCATTGGCTTTGTAAGCTACCGCAATGAGCGATGGCTCGGCTATGGTAGTAGAAAAGCCTATCAATGCTGCGAAAATATATATCCAATAGTAGGAATACCATTGTGGCGGATCTCCATTGGCATTGGTGACAAAATCTACATTAGAAAGCTGGGTTGCCATAATATCCCCCAAAGGAAATAAAGCCTTTTCAAGCCCCATTAGGAAAAGCGACAATCCCAATACTACATAAACACCACCGAAAATGACTCTTTTAAGGTGTGGAATGGGCTGTTTGAGTACCACCAATTGAAAAGATACTATCAACAAAACAATTGGAACTACATCCCTCAGCGTGGTGAGAAGTGTAGAAAAAAAGTTTGTTAACAGATCTGACATGCTCGTTGTTGATATTTATTTAAATATAAACAGTCCATAAGCCATCACAAAAATCATGGGCATCATCACGGCCAAGGCAATGAGTCCAAAGCCATCTAGTAAGGGACTTCTGCCTTTGATCGTCGATGCTAAACCAACACCCAAGGCAGTTACCAAAGGCACCGTAATGGTAGAAGTAGCAACGCCACCAGTATCATAGGCTATGCCGATTATTTCTTCAGGGGCAAAAATTGTCATCAACATTACCAACAAGTAGCCACCAATAATAAGTACATGTAATGGCCATCCTTTCAAAATGCGCAATATGCCAATCAAGATGGCCAACCCTACTGAAAATGCAACTGATAGACGCAATCCTAAAGCATATTTTTTCTGTGCAGGCAAGCCAGCATCGATCAAAGCACCTTCAGAAGCAATTCTTGCAGCTTCTTCTGTTACCGCTATAAGTGCCGGCTCAGCTATGGTGGTTGAAAAACCTAAGGCAAATGAAAATATTAATAACCAAAACAAACTGCCCTTTTGTGCCAATGATTCTGCCAAGGCCTCACCAATTGGAAATAGACCCAACTCTAAACCCTCAATAAACAACATGAGCCCCAGTACTATAAAGACACCTCCTAGTAATATTTCGCCAAGGTTGGGAAAGGGTTGTTGAAGTACCACGATTTGAAAAAAGGCAACCACCACTACGATGGGCAGCAAATCTATAAAAGCATCTTTCAGCTTTTTTGCCAAAACCATCAACAAAGAAAGACCAATGCGTATGCGTTCTTTAAATGTCATAGCCTTTTAAATTCAAGTGTAAAATTAGCATGACTTATGATTAATGCTAAGTTTCCTTGAACTTTACTTCCTTCGAGCAACTTTATTAACGGGCAATGCTTTCCATGGATCATCGGGCCATGAATGCTTCGGATATCTTCTTTTCAATTCTTTTTTTACTTCGAAATAGGCATTGTTCCAAAAGCTTTTAAGATCGGAAGTTACTTGTACAGGCTTGAAACCTGGAGATAATAAGTGCAACAACAAACCTGTTTTTCCCTCATTTATTTTGGGTGTATCGGCCAAACCAAACATTTCTTGCAAGCGAACGGCTAATACCGGAGCTTCGCCATTAGGCATATAATGAATGGGAATCTCCGAACCACTTGGCACCTTTATCTTGCGGGGTGCCAGCTGATCCAGTGCTTGCTGTTTTTCCCAACTCAGGTGATTATGCAGCACCTCATTCAAATTGATTTTCTTAAGATCTTCTGGCTTTTTCACATCCTTCAGATAGGGTGGAAGCCACTCTTTCACTGTTAATAAAAGGGTTTGGGTGGTCACATCCGGCCAGCTTTCTGCCGGGCGCCATTTTCGCAAACTCATTACGCGATTTTGCCATTGTTGTACTTCTTCCGAAAAATCCAGCAATAACGATCCTTCCGTTTTCAAAGCATTGCAAATGGCTTCGATCAGGTGTTTTTCATCAGGCGAGGGCATAGGCGTAGAGCGCAATACTATACTCCCAATTCTCAGGTCTCTGGTTGCGATCAGTCCGCCTTTACGTGTATCCCAGGTGATAATATCCTTCTCTTTAAGTAATGGCGCCAAATCTTTCGGATTTAAAGGCGAAGCCAGAAAGATCTTTCCCATACCGCTTCTGGCATCTACCTGGGCTACGGCCAGCCATGGTTCATGTGCCAGATCATCTTTATGTCCAGCCATGGCAAATTTTCCATTGGCTAGCTGAAACTGTGCATTATTGCCAGGTCGCGCAAAGGCTATGCGCTCTGGGTAGGCATGTGCCAGCAATACACCCGTTTCATAAGGATCTACCGGGCCATTGTCAATACCGGCATCAAATAATTTACGGTAAGATCTGGCAATTTTCTCTATTCTGTTAAAGCGCTTGGCTTTGGCTTCATCATTTCTAAAGCGCCTGAGTGTTTCAATCCGGATATTGATGTCAATGCCGGCCTCATTGCCCAAAGGATCGCGCTCCTCCAATATGGCCGCAATATCTGTGGCCAGACCCAGCTTGTCTTCTTCTTCGGCCATTAAAAGCATATGGGCCAGGCGTGGATGGCAAGGCAGGCTGTGCACTTTTTTGCCATGCTCTGTAATGCGACCTTCCTCCAGGGCATTGAGCTGGTGCAATGTTTCTCTTGCCTGTGCTACGGCACCTTGAGGTGGTGGCGTAAGCCAGGTGAGTTGATTGGGATTTTCGATGCCCCACTGGGCCATATCGAGCAGGAGTGAGGCCAGGTCAGCCTCCATTATTTCAGGTGTGCGGTGATCAGCCAGCCTCGAATGTGTAGCTTTAGACCACATTCTGTAGCATTTACCAGGACTAAGCCTGCCAGCTCGTCCAGCTCGCTGGTCGGCAGAATCTTTAGACACTGGCACAGTTTCCAGCCTTGACAAACCTGATTTTAAATCAAATTTGGATGTACGGGCAAAACCGGAGTCGACTACCACTTTTATTCCTTCAATGGTAAGACTGGTTTCGGCTATCGAAGTAGCTAAAACTACTTTGCGCTTTCCCTGCCGGTTGGGCATGATGGCACTATACTGCTTCAATACCGGCAATTCTCCATACAGCGGATGAATGGCAACATTTCTTAGTTCTCCTTTGAGCAGTGCTTCACATTTTTTGATTTCACCTTTGCCAGGCAAAAAAACCAGCACATCACCTTCCGTTTCTTTTATGGCATTCAAGACGGTTCTGGTGGCCATTTCGGGCAATACGCTCAAGTCTTGCTCCCCAATGTATTCAACGTCTACCGGGTACTGCTTACCTTTGCTCTCGGCCACAGGGCATTGCAGCAAACTGGTGAGTCCCGGCAAGTCAAGTGTAGCAGACATAATCAATACGCGCAGGTCATTACGCAGAACTTGCTGGGTTTCGCGGCAAAGAGCCATGGCCACATCGGCATAGATGCTACGCTCATGAAACTCGTCGAATATGACCATACCCACACCTTCAAGGGCATTGTCCTGATGAATCATGCGCGTAAGAATGCCCTCGGTAAGCACTTCGATTTTTGTATTGGCGCCTATGACATTCTCAAACCGTATTCGATAGCCAACTGAATTGCCTGTTTCTTCGCCTAACAACTGCGACATACGGGCAGCTATGGTTTTTGCTGCCAGACGCCTTGGCTCAAGCATGAGAATTTTCTTATCGGCAAGCCAGGGCTCGTGCATGAGTGCCAGAGGAATCAATGTGCTTTTTCCTGCACCTGGAGGTGCATTGATAATAAGCGTATTACCTGCTGTAAGGTGATTTTTTACATCATGAATGATGTCGGTTACGGGTAGATCTATGCTATAAGGATCAAACATTCGATTGAATAATATCTGTTATGTAATTGCTTGACACTATTGCGCATGCCAAAGCACCATAAATAATTATGAATGCAATATTACGCCGATTTTTTTAACTAGCCATTACGCTACCCACTAAGTATAGTTAATGCCTTAGAAAGATGCGCCTAGAAAAATAGTGCTTTTGTGAATTAAACAACTCAACGTAATTTTTTATAATTAAAAGAATGGTGTTTTGTATTTAAGGGTTAAATATCAAGTATTTACGAATTTTATTTTATTAAATTTCAAGTAATGTAAAGCTTAGTAGTTACTTGCAAGTAGCTTGGTAAAGTGAAATTCAAGTACAACTAGGCATGAATTAGATTGGAGGGTTTTTAATACCATTGATATAGAATAGGGAAACTAATTTTGCAGCGAACCAATTCTTTAAAAATGTCAACATATTTTAATTCCTCATTTATTACCATCGAGCACGATGAAGAAATAGGCGCCGTTATTATGAACTGGAAACCTGTTTGGCTTAAACCCGAAGAATATAAAGCAGCCTTAGAAAAGGGATTGCAGCTGGTTAAAGAAAAAAATCTTAAAAACTGGATTGCCAATCTAAAAGAAATGAAGCTGATTACATTAGAAAATGAAAAATGGACTAATGAAGTGTGGTTTCCTAAAGCATTGAAAAGCTCGATTAGGCATATGGCGCTGGTATTGTCTGATGATGTGTTTAACAAAGTTGCTGTTAAAAAAATCATGAGCGAGCAGCAAGTTCAGAGTATAACCACCCAAAACTTTTCGTCTGTGAGTGATGCCAAAGTTTGGATCAAGGAAAAAGAATTGGTAAGTCAGGCCAATTGATA
>DAIQNU010000207.1:4987-6918 GCA_036788235.1 Cyclobacteriaceae bacterium | reverse complement strand
CTCTTAGTGTGTAAGCAACCAGGCCTGATACCATTTCACCAGAAATTCTGGCATCTCTACCAATTACGATTTTGGAAATCCCGGAGTTCTGCTTTGCCCAGAAGCCAAAAGCAGCAGAAAATTTTACGATATCAACAGGTGTGAGCGTTTCTCCTTGCACACCACCGATAGTTCCTCTGATTCCAGAGATTGATTTTATTAGCGCCACAGTGAATGGTTTGAAATAATGCCCGAAGGCATTTAGGTTGTGATATAATAGAAACTTATTTGTATTGTCAAAAATGACCTGCTTAGAATTTTGAAAGCACTTTATTTACGGGATTCTCCTCTTCTTCACGGCCACAAGCTTCTCCAGCTTCTACATTTTTGCCACAATAGCCACAGGTGCCTCCTTCTTTATTTAAAAACGGACTTTGCGATGCACAGGTACCTTTAAACTTACCGTCTTTTAGAAATATAAGCCTAACAGACATCAGAATAAAAAACAAAGCCACAAAACCTATACCTATCAAAACAGTAGTCATAATTGAAATAAATTTTAAAAACGCAAATTTATACTATCTGTATTACAACGTATAAAAAGGCAATCAGTTTATTGAAAAAACATCTGAATAAAATCGTTGAATATGACAAATGCCATAAGACTAAGCAATAAGACCATGCCTACTTTTTGTGCATTTTCAAGAAACCTATCAGAAGGTTTACGGCCAGAGATCATTTCGTAAAGCAAGAAAGCTACATGCCCTCCATCAAGTGCTGGTATAGGAAGAAAATTCATAAATGCTAAAACCATGGATAGCAATCCAGTGAGTGTCCAAAAGCGTGTCCAGTCCCAGGTCGTGCCAAATTCTTGCATAATGCCCAGTGGTCCCCGTACCGACTTTGCTGGATTAATCTCGCCCTTAAACATTTTTCCAAAGGCTTTCATGTTTAGCCATACTACGCTGAATGCTCTGGCAGATCCCACAGGAATAGCTTCGGCAAGTGAGTATTTAATCTCTGAATAGTCCAGCAAAAAATTTGGGTAAAAACCTATAGTTCCGTCCTCGCTCACTTGTACTGGTAAAGACAACTCCTTTTCGGCTCCCGATTCGGATTTTCTGAGAAGGGTTATTTCTACTTCTTTGCCTTTGTACTCTGCCAACACTTCAACGATCTGATGGAAATACTTTACATCATGCCCATTTACTTTGAGAGGCTGATCGCCTTTTTCAATCCCTGCTTTTTTGGCGCCCGATCCCGGAATCAGATCATGTACTTCATAAGGCCTTATAGGATCTATAAATCTGGTTTTTTTATCAGAAAATCGTTCTATAAAACCTGAAGGAACTTTTACTTCGAAAATTTCACCATTACGCTCTACAGTGTAGTAGCTGGTATTTTCCAACAATACATCTGCACTGGTAATATCACTAAAACGTTCGTAATCTTTACCGTTTACTTTTATAATTTTATCCCCTGTTTTAAGGCCAATCTCCTGGCCAAGCTCATAAGCGACAATTCCATACTGGTTTACCTGCTCACGGGTATGGTAGGTTTCGCCATGGGTATACACCAACATCACAAACACGATGATTCCGGTAATTACATTGAGTATAATACCGGCCATCATTACAATGAGTCGCTGCCAAGTAGGCTTAGACCTGAATTCCCATTCTTTAGGCTCCTCTTTCATTTGATCGGTGTCCATAGACTCGTCGATCATTCCCGAAATTTTCACATAGCCGCCCAAAGGGATAGACCCAATAGAATACTGTGTTTCTTTATATGTAAAAGAAAAAATGCGGGGTGGAAAACCAATAGAAAATTGCTCTACACGCATGCCAAACATTTTGGCAGCTATCATGTGGCCAAACTCATGTATGCCCACTAAAATTGATAAGCCCAGAATCATCTGGGCAACCATTACTATTATGTCAAAACTTGCCATT
>DAIQNU010000207.1:0-4977 GCA_036788235.1 Cyclobacteriaceae bacterium | reverse complement strand
GATTATTTCTCTTGCTATTATTCTTGTTTCTGTATCAGTATGTATGTAATCTTCTATCTCTGGGGCTGCTATAAAAGAGGCTTTTGCCAAACAGGCCTCAATTACGTCAGACATTTCCAAAAAGCCAATTTTTTCGTGTAAAAACGCCTCCACTGCGACTTCATTCGCGGCATTCAACACACAGGACATATTTCCTCCTTTATCTAGTGCCGCGTAGGCAAATGCCAAATTTCTGAATGTTTCCAAATCTGGCTTCTCAAAAGTAAGCGCTGGATAATCTACAAAGTTGAACCTCGGAAAATCCGACACTACCCGCTCTGGATAAAACAATGCATATTGAATGGGCAGTCGCATATCAGGCAAGCCCATTTGCGCTTTTATTGACCCATCTTCAAATTGCACCATCGAATGGATAATCGATTGAGGATGAACGATCACCTCTATTTGATTTGACTTGAGGCCAAACAACCAGCGTGCTTCAATTACCTCCAAGCCTTTATTCATCAAACTGGCAGAATCTATGGTGATTTTCGCCCCCATTGACCAATTCGGGTGTTTCAATGCTTGTGCTTTAGTCACCCTAGCTAGATCTTCGCGATTTTTTCCTCTAAAAGGCCCACCCGATGCCGTAAGTATTATTTTTTCAATCGGGTTGAAATATTCGCCAGTCAGGCATTGAAAAATAGCTGAATGTTCCGAATCTACCGGATAAAGGTTTACACTCGATTCTCTCGCTTGTCGGGTAACCAACTCCCCTGCTACCACCAGTGTTTCTTTATTGGCCAGTGCTATATTTTTCCCGGCCGAAATAGCCCGCAAGGTTGGTTTCAACCCTGCATAACCCACCAATGCAGTAAGTACCAGATCAATGGTGTCCATTTCTACGACTGCGTTCAGGGCATTTTCTCCGGTATATACTTTTATATCCAGCGGGTCGAGGGCAGCTTTTACCTCTGCATATTTACTTTCATCAACGATAACTACCGCATTGGGCTTAAATGCTTTGGCTTGAGCAATCAACAACTCCGCATTGCTTTGGGCAGTGAGAACTTCTACTTCGAGCTTATCTGCATTTGCTGCGGCTACTTCAAGTGCTTGTCTGCCTATGGATCCTGTAGAACCAAGTATGGCTATATTTTTTTTACCTTCTTTCAAATCTTAAAATTGCAGTGCTAGTTAAACAAAAACCAATGCATTTTGTCATAATTTTTTTAAATATATTGCCTAAGTGCATCGGCTATGTCTCTATCGTTTGATAATCGGGGTACTTTGTTTTGACCACCAAGCTTACCTTTGGACTTCATATAGGATCTAAATGCGTCAGCCGGCAAATGTATCACTTTGAGTGGTCGTAAAACTTTTCCCTGAATTAAATCTTCATAATAGGAATTGAGTTGTTGAAGATTTTTGTCGAGCTCAAGCTCGAATGCGGGCAAATCATCAGGGGCTCGTTCAAAAGAAACATACCATTCGTGCAATGGAAGTCCTTCATCCGGAGTTACTTGTGGTGCTACAGAAAACTCTACAATTTCCACTTCAGGAAATTTGCTACAGGTGATCTTCATGGCTTTTTCTACCTCTTCACCGATTACATGCTCGCCAAAAGCCGATATAAAATGCTTGATTCGGCCTGTTACCAACAGTTTGTAAGGATTTTTACTAACAAACTTCACGGTGTCGCCCAGCGAATAGCCCCAAAGACCTGCATTGCTATTAATAACTACAGCATAATTGCGGTCAAGCTCCACTTCTTCAATACTGAGTCGGGTTGGCTTTTCATCAAAATATGTTTCAGTAGGTATAAATTCATAGAAAATTCCAGAGTTCAACAACATCAGCATGCTTTCATCGCCCTGTCGATCTTGAAAAGCCACAAAACCCTCAGAGGCCGGGTAAGTCTCTACCGAGTCAACATGTCTACCAATGGATTCATAGAGCTTTGATTTGTAAGGAGCAAAATTCACTCCACCAAAAACAAACAAGGAAAAATCGGGAAAAACCTCTCCAACTTTTTTGCCGGTTCGGGCTGTAATACGATCAAAATACATTTGTACCCAAGGCGGAATGCCGGAGATCAGGCTCATGTTTTGATGTGCAGTTTCGTCTACTATTCGCTCGATCTTTTCTTCAAAGTCTTCTATGACATTGGTCGTATAAGAGGGCAATTGATTGGTTTTCAAGATACCCGGTACATGGTGATTGGTAATGCCAGACAATCTGCCATAAAATATTCCGCCTTTTTTTTCTAAAGTCGGACTTCCGGTAATAAACATAAGCTTGCCATCGAAAAAGGCTGCCTTGCCAGTTTCATGTATATAATTGAGTAAAGCATCTCTAGCTGCAGCAATGTGGTAGGGCATCGAATCTTTGGAGATAGGAATAAACTTGGTGCCTGAAGTTGTACCAGAAGTTTTGGCAAAATAAAGTGGCTTGCCCGGCCAGAGCACGCTATCCTCTCCTTTTATAATACGATCAACATATCCAGAAAGACCTTCATAGTCTTTGATAGGTACATTGACTTTGAAGTCTTCGTAGGTCTGAATATTTGCGAAATTATGCTCCTTACCAAAAGCTGTATTTTTAGCGGTTGAAATCAAATGCTTAAATACATTGTTTTGAGTTTCAAATGGTTTTTGCATCCATTGTTTTTGCCTGCCTACCAAATAGGCCGCTAGTGGCTTGCTAAGTATTGATCTAAATCCCATATGGCCGCAAAAGTAATAAAAAATGATGTGTCAATTTGTCGCAATTTTATTCTTTGTACAAGTTCGCATAGTTTTTGCGTTTAATCGATGGTTGAACTGTACTCTAAAATATACTTTACATATGCGCAGATACATAGTAACGATCTTAGTGGCATTTGCATCAGGTGTAGCTGGATCTTTTTTTTATCATGTAGCTATTTCCAATAAAGTTCCGGCAATTCCCGGCAACATTTTCACAAATAACCCAGCTGAGCTCTGGGACAAAAGCCAAACTTATTACGATGAAAACACCGAAACCGGGTTCTTGGAAGAATCAAATGAAATAGCGGAAGAATCATCGGCAGATTTTGTATTCGCCTCACGTGTAAGTACACCGAGTGTGGTATATATCAAAACCATTTCTCGTACGCAATTCACAAGTAGCTGGATGGAATGGTTCTTCGGAAACCAGACAGGCCAAACCATTAGCTCCGGCTCAGGAGTCATTTATACATCTGATGGATATATAATAACCAACAACCATGTAATCGAAACTTCAGAGGAAATCGAAGTTATTCTTCAAAAAAGGAGTTACAAGGCCACAATAGTTGGCACCGATCCATCTACAGATCTTGCGGTTCTCAAAATCGAAGCCGCAGGCCTACCAAACATCCGTTTTGGGTCATCAAGAAGCATTCAAGTCGGAGAGCGTGTATTGGCTGTTGGCAATCCATTTAACCTCACTTCTACGGTGACTGCCGGCATAGTTAGCGCCAAGGGACGTGAGCTCAACATTCTTAAGAGTATCTTCCCAATAGAATCTTTTATACAAACAGACGCTGCCATCAATCCGGGCAATAGCGGTGGTGCCCTCGTAAATATGCGAGGAGAACTGATAGGAATAAATACCGCCATTTTATCAAAAACCGGATCTTACGCCGGATATGGCTTTGCAGTACCTGCCGACATTGTTCAAAAAGTGGTCGAAGACCTGATAAATTATGGGGAAGTACAAAAGGCATTCATGGGCGTGGAAATTTCTGATATTAATAGTGAAATAGCCAATAAACTTAGTTTGTCGAGCTATGAAGGCGTGTTAGTGAGTGCCGTACAAGGTGGTGGCGCGGCGGCCAATGCAGGCATTCAAAACAACGATGTGATATTGAAAATAGATGGGCAAAATGTAAATAGCAGAAGTGAATTTGAAGAAATCCTGAGTTACCACTCGCCCGGAGACCAGATCAATGTGGTGTACAAAAGAAATCAAAAAACCGTAAGTAACCGGCTGGTGTTAACCAATCGTGAAGGTACTACCGATGTTTTAAAACGCGAGATTTATACTTCGAGAGTTTTGGGAGCCGATCTTGAAAAAATATCCAAAGTAGAGCGCGAGATGTACAAAATGGAGCATGGCGTACGCATTGTAAAAGTTCGTCAGGGCTTTATCAGGCAGCTTCAGCTTCAGGAGGGATTTATTATAGCCTATATAAACAAAATACCCATAAACGACGCAGAAACACTCAACGATATTCTACAAAAAATTCGTGGTCGGGTGGTTATTGAGGGAGTAAACAAGCAAGGAAAATGGGAACAACACCGGTATTATTTCTAGTTTTCAGAGAACACGTAAGAATAAAGCAGAGGTGGTTTTAAGGCTATTTGAAGATTTAAGGTTAGGACTTGCCATTTCGCTGGATTTTTCTAACGGAATGGCAGGTTTAAACAGAATCTACACTTTGAATAGGTGTTTCTGTGAAGTTGTACTAGTGAAAGTCAATATCAATCCCTTCAGATTTCATCAGCAATTCGGGCAAAGTCAATGTCTCAATACTCAGTTCTTTACAGATTGCCGGTATCTTTTTAAAAAGTTTATTGTCGTTGCTGCTTTCAGTCTCTTCCGTTACCAATACTACTTTCTCCCCGTTTTTATGCAGATTTAGGCATAGAATAATTTGCTTCATATCTGCATCATTCAGGAAAACATTTTTTTGATTTTCGAATTCTGTGTCTGTAAGTTTTCTTTGTTTCCTAACAACAGTATTCGCAAATTGATTTTCCAGTTGCCTTAGAAATTTTGCTGGAGATGGTGCCAACAAAGAACCTGTCTTTAATGGGACTTGCGCTGCTTTCAAAAAATCTTTGTCATTCAGGTAATCAAGTCTTTTAAGCACAATTCCTTTTGCATTGTATTTGCATTCTTGAAGCACCTTATCTATTATAATAATTTCACCTATTTCGATTTTCTTTTTAAAGAATTCGAAAAGAACTCCCTTTTTATCGAAAGGCAAGTAAT
>DAIQNU010000206.1:0-6971 GCA_036788235.1 Cyclobacteriaceae bacterium | reverse complement strand
TACCTGATTACCTGACCATACATTTTCCTGAAAGGGATTTTCCTGATACACAAGATGCGAAGACCATTGGATTTCAGAAGATGTGCTGGAATAAACCTGATCTGTTGGGAGTAAAAAAATCATTGCGGGCAATACCCGTAACACCACAAAGACATACTTCCAACTGCAACTTATCATATTATTTGTCCTCGGGATTTAAAGTAGCGCAATTTTGTACTAAAATCCAAATGCATGAAAATGAATGGGAACAGCTATTTACTATTGAAAGAGAAATTTTAATATAAAGTACCGAATCTAATTTTTTACTTCAGCAAGGGAGGATTTTGATAATTATCCACGGCTATTTTATGAATTATTTCTAAAGGTTTTTTATTAGCAGTGAATCAAACCATTTAGTCCAAGTGATATTTAAGGGCTATATAAGTCTATCATCCTGCGATTCTCCTATATTTGTTTTTATATTCTAAATAGGTGCACGAATGAATAATATCGGATATTCCAAATATCTGAAAACAGTAAATGTAATAGGAGATGTTCTGATCATGAATGCAGCATATCTACTAACCTATCATTTCACCTTTGAGTTTCTAAGCAATTTTACCCGCAGCCGTTATTTTGAGCTTTTGCTGTTTTACAATATTGCCTGGATCCTCTCCGTCAGCATATTAAAGACCCACAATATTACCAGGGTTATGTCGGTTGAGGAGATTGTAAAGCGTTTGCTCAATACAATGATGCTGTACCTTATTTTGATATTTGCCTATCTGGGTATCAAAGGAGGCACTTACAATAAAGTTTTCGTTTTTCAAAGTTACTTGATTACCTGCGTTGCATTAGGGTTGGTAAATACTACACTTACACTATTTCTCAAAAAATACAGAAAGGTAGGTTTCAATTATCGCAATACTATAATTGCGGGTTATGGAGAAATCGCTACAGAACTAAAAGAATATTTTGCCAACAATGCCCAACTCGGATATAACCTCTTGGGGATTTTCGATGATAAATTTTCAACTGCCCAAGTCAGGGGAAAAATTAGCGACATGGAGCAATTCAGCAAAGAGAACAATATACATGAAATATACTGTTGTCTACCTTATGTCGAACCCCGGCAAGTACGAAGGCTCATCAGATATTGTGAAAATAATTTTATTAGAATTAAAATCATTCCGGATTTTCGTGGCTTCCCTTACAAAAATGTAGAAGTCAGTCTTTATGATTTTATTCCCATACTCAATTTCAAACCAGCACCCCTTGAAGACCAGGTAAATTTATTTGTTAAGAGATTATTTGATATCTTGTTTTCAGCGCTTGTGCTAATGTTTATAATGTCGTGGTTGGTTCCACTATTTGCCTTACTAATAAAAATGGATTCGAAAGGCCCGGTTTTCTTTATTCAAAAGCGGTCGGGTCGAAACAATCGGACTTTTAATTGTTATAAATTCAGAACCATGCAGGTAAATACCGAGGCCAATCTAAAGCAAGCATCCAAAAATGATTCGAGAATAACCAAAATTGGCGCATTTCTGAGAAAAACTAATTTGGATGAAATGCCTCAATTTTTAAATGTGATCAAAGGCGAAATGTCGGTAGTAGGCCCCAGACCCCATATGCTTAAGCATACGGAAGAATTCTTTCAATCGGTTGACAAATTTATGTTGCGACATTATGTAAAACCTGGAATTACTGGTTTAGCACAGGCCAAAGGCTACAGGGGGGAGACCAATACAAAAAACAAACTACGCAACCGGGTAAAGCTTGACCGATTCTATGTAGAAAACTGGACTTTGCTCTTTGATCTCAAGATTATTATTATGACTGTATATTCAATGATCAAAGGCGATGATAATGCTTATTAGTATCTCATAAGACTAGCTTGTTTGCATGAGTAATATATTCAAGTATCGCACATGAATTTACAGCCAAATTTAGAGGGCACTCTTCTTTTTTGTTATTTAAACACTGTTTTCCTGTTGCAACAAAACATGAAAAGTATAGATGACCCTGAAGGGGTCAAATTATAATAACCACGGGTGAAAACCCGTGGTATAAGCAAAAAAGTAAATGGTTTTGGCGGAATTTTTGCTTTTTTCGCAAAAATTGTGACAAAACTGGTGCCTGCGAAACTTGAATAATATATATTTTGATGAGTTAACATAACCCGATCAAAAACCCTTTTTCAATAGCCATTTTTCCAACACAATCAATGCCCAGATTTCCTGACTTTTATCTGCTTGTCGTTTTATGTGTTGCCGGATTATAAGCTGTGTAGATGCAAAATCTAAATATTGATAGATACGGGCATCAGGCTTTTCAATGATACTTAGTAAATCGCGCCATGGGCCGTTCCGGAGCCATTCGCCAAGCGGCAATCCAAATCCACTTTTGCTGCGCTGCGCAAATATTTTGCCTCCATAGGTCGTGAGCAGTTCTTTCAGTATCCATTTTTTACCTTTTTGAATTAAATAGCCAGCATTTTCTGATCTAATGGCTTCGTATATGTTTTCATCCAGATAAGGCATGCGCATTTCGAGTCCCCATCGCATGCTCATAACATCGCTCATTGCCAATAGATCCGATACCAGATAAGACTGTCTGTCAGTTAGTAAGGCATGTTGAAACCATTCATCGTATGAGGCAGCACTTGAGTTTTTTTGTACACCAAAGCTGCCTTGATCACGGTACAGATTTTTAGTACCGAGGCTTCTAAAATGATCATAGGTGGTCTCGGGATCTTTGTGCAAATCATTCGTGAATTTGGCAACCAGTCTACATTGCTTGCGCCAAGGATGCGAAATACCCGTAGGCAATGCTTTCCCAACAGTTTTTAACAAAGGCAAAATCCGCCTCATCCATGAATGGTTTTTCAGATAGAAATGGAAGGCCTGATGACGATTGTAGCCCGCAAATAGCTCGTCGGCACCTGCGCCTGACAAAATCACCTTTACATCTTTGCTGGCATGCTGACATAGCAAATAGGTACAAAAAGCACCTCCATCGGCAATGGGCTGATCAATTGAATCAATAAAATTATCAAATTGATTAATGCAATCTTCAGTAAGTTCATAGATATGGTGTAGGCCACCAAACATATCTACAGCTTTGCGGGCATACTTGTAATCATCAGTGCCGTAATCAGCATCTTTTTTGGAATTGACCAATGAATAAACGGGCATACTATAACCCTCACGAGCAGCAATCGCCAAAAGCAAGGTAGAGTCTACCCCGCCACTTAAAAACAAGCCAGTGGGTGCGTCGGCATATAAATGCCGCAAAAGGCTATCTGTTATCAATTCTTTGTAATTGTTTTCGCTTTTCCCTATCCCATTGACAATGATTTTTTCAGAGGCAATTGAATGTGTTTCAATGTCGAGTGCAGTATTCAGAAGCATTGCCTGTCCGGATTCTAGCTCCTTTATACCGTTATACAGGGTATATGGCTTTTCGGCATATCTCCAGGTTAAATAGTTGACAATCTGATCTTCCTGAAGTTTTGCCGGTATTTGTCCACTGGCCAGAATACCCCTTATTTCAGAAGAGGCCACAAAGCAATTTTTACCATGGTGATAATACAAAGGCTTCATGCCGGCTTTGTCGCGAGCGAGCAATAGGTTGCCCGTTTGCTTGTCTGCCAACACAAGTGCAAACATGCCATGCAGGTCTTTCAAACCTTCCCACCCTTTGGCAATAAGCCAATACATCAAAACTTCGGTGTCTGATGATGTACGAAAGCTGTGGCCTGTTTTTAGCAGTTCATTTTTGAGTTCAAAGTGATTGTATATTTCGCCATTGAACATTAACTGGTAACGGCCATCACTGCTATACATGGGCTGATCGGCACCATTATTTCTTTCAGAAATAGCCAGCCGACTGGCTGCAAGCCAAATTTTGACGGGCTCAAAAGTATCAATTAAGCTTTGCGCTGAGTTATCCGGCCCACGGTGTTGTGTAGCCTTGTTCATGGCCAAAACAGGCGCTGCATTCAGTTCTCCTATTCTATCTATAATGAGATTGATGCCGCACATACATATGGTAATTAAGGCTAGTCTGTCTTTCTGAATTCTCTAAACCTGCGAACCATGGCCATGGCAAATCCCAACAGCAAAACCAAGGTACCCACCCAGAGTATATTAATCAATGGCTTTTCAACAGCTTTCATGATTACATAATCCTTTTGGGTGGTCTCTATACTAAACTCAAATTTGTTTTGCTCCGGCTTCACATTGGTAAATGCCACTTTTACACCGGCTTCTTCAGATACTGCTGGTACATTGCCCACCATATTATTGTGAATAATAAAAGTAGGATTTACTTTAAACACTTCATTTTTTCCAAAAATGTGTATGTCGGCTTCCACGGCTACATCACCCGCTTGTAGTTTTACATCATCCACGGTATCGAGCCGCTTTACCGACTGAAGCACCGCAACGAAATCGTTGAGAAAAAACTGCTCGCCTATCCCTGTTAAAATGGTTTCTGGCTCGCTCCATTCTATATCTTTTTCCGGATCGGGTATGGTTGATATAAAGGTATAAAGGTCATGATCGATGGCTCTGTGAATACTGGGAGATACGATCAGCCCCATAGCTGGATTCACTTGTGCTTTAGGATACAGAGTAAAAGCTTTTTTGCCAGCCTTGCGGTATTCTATTTCATAATAAATATTTTCCGAACGTACCGTAACTGTATCACCTTTTTCGAATTTTGCCTGGTCATCGAGCATCAAATCTTCCTTGGCAATAGATCGGTGTGGATTATCCGTTGCCAGTAATTGACTTTTTTTCACAAAGTTTTTTAAGCCGTCTACTTCTAAACGCTGCCCTTTGTAGAGTAGTTCGTAATCGTTCATTGATCTCGGCTCATCAATAAATAGCAGAACATTTTCGCGATTTATATCATCGGAAAGGTCTCTGGAATACAAAAGTCCTGATTGATTGAGTGAAATCACCTTGGAGTATCCCGAAGAAAATAGGACACCCAGAAGCATTAAACCGATGCCAATATGCGCAACGGAACCACCGGAAAGGTGAATATTGGTCAGCCGGAATCCGAATAAAATTTTAAGGTTGGCGATAACCAAATACAGTGCTGCGGTGAAAAGCGCGATATAAGAAAAGTTATGCATTTTCACAGTCACCATCACAATAGATGAGATAACCAGTGTGAGTAAAACCGGAATCAGTAATGCCTCTTTGAGTTTGTTTTTGTCCATTTTTCGCCAGAAAAAAAACTGACCGGTGCCACTAAGTAGTGCAACCAAAACAGCGCCCCAAAGCTGGAATTTGGTGTAAAATTCTACCTGATCTGCCGGTGGAGCCATATTTGAAACTATGCCAAACCAGCCAAGTATTGCATTGAAAACAGGTATGGAGGTAGGAATAAGTACCTGAAATCCCATGAGGCATAAAACGGTAGCGCCCATAAAAATCCAAAACTCACGCGAATAGGTAGAAACTTCCTTCTCAGTGGTGGGTATATCTTTCCAGCGATAAGCTAACAGCGCCACTGATATTGCGATAAAAGCAAGTAGATATAGCAACAATTGTGCATTGAGCCCCAAGTCGGTAAAAGAATGCACGGAAGCATTGCCTAGTATGCCACTTCGTGTAAGAAAAGTCGCGTAGAGTATAAGTATAAACGTGGCCACAACCAGAATCATGGAGGTTTTTAAGGCAGTATTGTTTTTCTTAAAAATGATCATGGTATGCAAACTTGCCACTTGTATGATCCAGGGGATGTATACAGCATTTTCGACCGGATCCCAGTTCCAATAGCCACCAAAGTTGAGCGTTTCATAAGCCCAGTAGGCACCCATCATTTTGCCAAGACCTAAAGTGGCAATAGAGAAAATTGTCCATGGAATGGCCGGTTTGATCCATTCTTTATATTGTTTTTGCCAAAGCCCTGCCATTAAAAAAGCAAAAGGAATCAAGGTGCTGGCATAGCCAAGAAACAAAGTGGGCGGGTGTATGACCATCCAGTAATTTTGGAGCAATGGATTAAGTCCTGTTCCGTCTTTGGGTATAAAATCCGGATTGAGGCTGAATACCGGGTCCTGAATGACCTCGCGTAACAATAAAAATGGCGAACTGCCGGTTTTCATTCCCAAAAGCACAACACCGAGTATCATAGAAGCCAGAAAGGCTTCTACTAAAGAAAAAACCGTCATAAGCGGGGCTTCCCACTTGCGGCTGGTGTAAATCAGGAACAAGCCCAAGAGGCAATTCCAGAATATCCATAGTAAAAAACTACCTTCTTGACCTTCCCAAAAGCTTGCAATCATGTAGTGCAAGGGCAGATTGCGCGAAGAATGGCTGTAGGCGTAATGGTATTCGAAATAGTGATTGTAAATAATAAAGAATAAAGAAAAAATGGCACCAGCTACAGCTACCACATGGATGTAAAATGCCCAACGACCATTCTTTTGCCAGTACTTCTTAATACGATCTTCTTTGGAGATCGAAGACCACAAATAAGAAGCAGCAGCAAAGAGCGCTGCTACAAATGAAATAATTACAAAGAGGTGCCCTGCTTTGCCAATTAAGGTATGAATCATGTTAGTCGATTATTTTTATTCCGCTTACTTGCAAAGTTTCTTCCTGGTATTTAGATGGGCACTTTAGTAATATCTGGTCAGCAACAAAGCGGTCATTTTGAAAATTGCCAATTACAACTACCTGCTCCGATTTTTGAAAATCAGGTGGCATGGGTTCGTTGTAGTATACTCTAAGGGTTTCATTGTCGGCATCGGTCATCAAAAACGAGAAAGATACCAGATCTTCACCACGCATGATACCTGTAACTTCTTCTTTTTCATCTTTGGGCAATTCACCCACTACATGTATTTTTTTCAGATTGCCACTTTCAAACATTGCCTTTGCTTGATTGAAGGTTACATATGAACTTGCGTCGCCCGCTACTGAAACTATAATAAAAATAGCTGCCGCAATTACCGCTATTCCAAGTATGTG
>DAIQNU010000205.1:0-6974 GCA_036788235.1 Cyclobacteriaceae bacterium | reverse complement strand
CTCAGAGAATTTGTACTTGCCAATGACCTTCCATTTTATAATATAAAGGATCACACGGGTTTTTTACGCAACCTAATCATTCGAAGTAATAGAAAAGGTGAAATAATGGTGGTGCTACAAGTCGCCGCAGGCAATGAAACCGATGCCGAAAAAATACTTGATCATTTGAGCAAAAAATTCGATGCCATCAAATCCACATACTATATAGTAAATACAAAGAAAAACGACAGCTTCTTTGATTTAGATCCAGTGCATCATGGTGGTGATGCTTTTATTTTTGAATCTATTGATAAGCTAATTTTTAAAATTGGCCCAAAATCTTTTTTTCAAACCAATCCATCGCAGGCGGAAAAATTATATGCTCATACTATAAAGATGGCAAAACTTAGTGGCCAGGAGCGTGTGTATGACCTGTATACTGGCACAGGTACCATCGCCTTAATGGCGGCAATTAATGGCGCTAAACAAGTAATCGGTATAGAAAACGTAGCAGCGGCAATTGAAGATGCCAAAGAAAATGCCATTGATAATCAAATATCTAATGCTACGTTTTATGCAGGAGATACCCGTGACTTGTTCAACCAGGCTATGTTTGCAAAGGAAGGCCGTCCTGATGTGTTGATCACTGACCCTCCGCGAGCCGGTATGCATCCTGATGTAATTAGAACTATATTGGATGCCGAACCAGATCGTATAATTTATGTCAGTTGCAATCCGGCATCGCAAGCCAGAGATGTTGCATTGTTGTCATTAAAGTATAAAGTTGAGGCCATTCAACCAGTTGATATGTTTCCTCATACGCATCACGTGGAGAATATTGCTGCATTAACCAAGATAAATAGCTAAAATATGTATACAGTAGAAAATGACCCTGAACTAAGCGGGAAATACCTTGGAACGATTACCAAAGATTTCGCTCAGGTTTCTGACACACTTAAAGAAGCTTCTTATCAAATAAGAAAGCAGGGATTTTCGGATTTTCCTATATTTCCTATATGCAAAACAACGTTGCCCATTGGACAATTACTCATTGACAAGAATGATGTAGCCTCCGAGTGGAACTATTATGCCACCTACATCGATGAATTTGTTCAAAGAAATATTGTAGCTGAGGATAAATTGCCAGGTTTTAAAGAAGTCTATAAAAATGCAGACGAATTTTGCTGTCTTTTTGTGGTGGATGGCGCTTTTACCAGCTTTTTGTTCATTCCTTATCCTGAAGATTGATTGTTTCGGTGATGCGTGATGCGTGATCCGTGATGCGTAAATGGTAAACCGTGGTGCGGGATTTTGTGATGAATTATAAGTTATGACCTGTCTGCCGTAGGCCTGCCTTTGCCGGTAGGCAGGCAGGTGATAAGTTTGTCACCACCTTTCACCTTTGACCTTTCAGCTTCATTGACCTTTCACCGAACTACGAGCTACGAGCTTTGAGCTAAAACCTAAACTTAAGTACTAAAATACTTTTGCTCTTCTTCCATTATTTGTACGCCAGCAGAAACTCCTATTCGATCAGCTCCTGCCTGGATCATAGCCATTGCTGTTTCGTAATTCCTGATACCGCCTGATGCTTTCACACCCACATTGTTTGGCAATGCCTCTCTAATCAATTTTATATGTTCCACTTTAGCGCCCGCAGATGCAAAACCCGTAGAAGTTTTTACAAAATCAGTCCCGGCATCCTTACAAAGTAGTGTTGCTTTCAGAATTTCTTCATCACTTAGGTAAGCCGTTTCTATAATTACTTTCATAAGTGCATTGTGGCTATGTATGAGCTCAGCGCATTTGGCAAGCTCAATTTTTGGCCATGCCATGCCCGACTTAAAAGCAGAGATGTTCATCACTATATCAAGCTCATTCGCGCCACTATCAATAGCACGTTCAATTTCCTCCAGCTTAGATTCTGTCATATTGTAACCCAAGGGAAATCCGATTACGGTTACGAGTTGTATAGGTGATTTTCCAATCTCACGATGCGTTTTTTTTACCCAAAATGGTGGGACACACACACCAACAAATTCGTGTTCCTTGGCTTCATCGACCAACTTATCAATGTCTTTATCTGTTAAATCGGCCTTAAGCACGGTATGCTCAATGAACCTGTTAATGTTTTGCATGAATGGAAAACTTATTTTTGAAAAGAAAAACGTTAGCAAATATAAGGCAAAAACCGGCACATAAAATAGCCGGTCAAAATGAAGTTAATGCCAAAGTCCGCATTCTTTACATAGTTTTTTCTTTCCTGGTGGGCGTTTTTTGGGAGTCTTTTTATGGCCAAAATAAGAAGGGTCACTATATTGCGGCTTTTCCATTTCCCGCTGCATTTTTATGTACTTCTTCTTATTTTTTTTCTGTAGCTGCTCAAATTCAGCAACTTTTTTATCCCGAAAACTAGCATTCTTTTTACCTTTACTGGTCTTGGCCGACTGCTTGGCAGCCGCATCATAAGTAGCACCTCGACCTTCATAGGCTCCCGGTTCATAGCTGGTATTGTTTCTACGATTTTTATCAGGTTTCGACTGACCAAACACTGTGAAAGAAATAAATACAAAAAACAAGCACAAAACGAATTTGTACATCATACACACAAAACTTAACAAGTAAAAAGCCCTAGTTTCCTCGGTGAGCAAAAACTGGCCAACGAAAATGAAACGATACTCAATATTAACTGTTATTTATTCGCAAAATTGCCCAATTCAATAATCTTCAAGCATTCAAGTACCATTATCCGACTTTTTATATTTATAACTGCCTTTAATTGATACTACTTCCATTATTAACTTTTGTTTCTGATGTGATGAAAACCAGCTTACCATCATGATCCTCTGCCAGTAAGATCATTCCTTTTGACTCAATGCCCATAATATTTCTAGGCGCCAAGTTCACAAGTACAGTTACTTGCTTTCCAATTACATCTTCTGGCGTATAATATTTAGCAATACCACTAACAATCGTCCGTTTATCAATTCCTGTATCAACTGTCATTTTTAGTAATTTCGAAGATTTAGGCACTTTTTCAGCTTCGAGAATGGTACCTGTGCGCAAATCCATTTTCATGAAATCATCAAAAACTATAGCCTCTTTTTCCGGTGTAACTACACTGTCTATTGCACTGTTTTCCATCTTGGTATTATTCAACTTTTCTACTTGACGATTTATCTCCTCATCCTCAATTTTTTCAAAGAGCAATAAGTCTTGATCTGGAAGCCTTCCAGGGCTTAACAACTTTTCATTTCCGGCATGCTTCCAGTTTAAGTCGGATGGCAAAGCCAACATTTTAGATAACTTACCAGCCGTATTCGGCAAAAAAGGTTCTGATAAAATGGCCAGATTAGCAACTACCTGCAGGCTAATATTCAAAATCGTACCTGTGCGTTGTTTATCTGTTTTTATCGTTTTCCAAGGTTCAGTATCGGCAAGGTATTTATTTCCGGCTCTGGCAAGATCCATCAAACCATTAAGTCCCTCTCTAAACTTAAATTGATCCAGTGAAGCAGCAATTCTAGCTGGTGTATTTTCTAATGTTTTAAGTAACTGTTTATCAATTTCTTCCAGGTCAGAAACTTGCTGAAGTTCATTGTCAAAAAACTTCTTGGTAAGCACCAATGCTCTGTTTACAAAGTTTCCGAGTATGGCAACCAACTCATTATTGTTTTTTGCCTGAAAATCTTTCCAGGTAAAGTCATTGTCCTTAGTTTCGGGTGCATTGGAGCAAAGTACATATCTAAGAACATCTTCTTTATCAGGAAAATCCTCAAGATATTCGTGCAACCAAACAGCCCAATTCCTTGATGTCGACAGTTTATTTCCTTCCAAATTTAAAAATTCATTGGCAGGCACATTATAAGGCAGTATAAATTCTCCATGCGCTTTGAGCACGATAGGAAAAGTGATGCAATGAAATACAATGTTGTCCTTACCAATAAAGTGCACAAGTCTGGTTTGGTTATCTTTCCAATACAGCTCCCAATCTTTTCCTTTTTGAGCAGCCCATTCTTTCGTTGAAGAAATATATCCTATGGGTGCATCAAACCAAACATAGAGTACTTTTCCCTCGGCACCTTCAATGGGCACCTTTATTCCCCAGTCCAAATCGCGTGTCATGGCACGTGGTTGTAGCCCGTTGTCAATCCATGACTTACACTGACCGTACACATTTGGTTTCCACTCTTTGTGGCCATCAAGTAGCCACTCTTTTAGCCACTCTTCATAATTATTAAGCGGTAAAAACCAATGCTTTGTTTCTTTGAGAACCGGCGCTGAACCAGACAACATGGATTTTGGTTGACCCAATTCTGCTGGACTGAGTGTGGTGCCACATCGCTCGCATTGATCTCCATAGGCTTCTTCATAGCCACAATTCGGACAGGTACCTTTAATGTATCTGTCGGCGAGAAATTGCCCGGCCACTTCGTCATAATATTGTTCGGTAACTTTCTCTTCAAATATGCCATCACCATGCATTTTTTTGAACATTTCCGCAGCAGTTTCATGGTGCACCGGTGAAGAAGTCCGTGCATAGAAGTCAAAACTTATTCCAAATTTCTCAAATGAGTCTTTTATAATGTGGTGGTATTTATCTACGACTACTTGAGGGCTAACACCTTCATTCCGTGCTTTTATAGTGATCGCCATTCCATGCTCATCGGAACCACAAATGAACGCTACATCAATTTCTTTGGAACGGAGATACCTAACAAATATATCTGCCGGTACATATACCCCAGCCAAATGACCAATATGAATAGGGCCGTTGGCATAAGGCAATGCCGCAGTAACTGTATATCTTTTATATTCAGGGTTTGTCATTTTGCAATAAAATTTTCCGCAAAGATAGAAATTTTCATGGCACATTTTGAGAAGTTATCCGTGTTTAGACAATAGGTTTTATCAATATGCGATACAATCGCAATTCTCGCCCGCCTTTGGCGAGACCTGTCCGCCTTTGGCGGAAACGAAGGTGATCGAGTGCCAATGCTTAAGCCATTCTGGTCTCTGGCGGCTCCACAATTCATAAACCCTCTGTAATTAGCTGATTAATATCTTACAGAAAACACCAGGTTGATTATTAAATTTGATTATCAAGATGAGATTAAGCCTGTAATAGCATTCTCAATTGAAAAATAAAGGTGCGGTTAGTTTTTTCTTTCTGGTAGGTAAACATCAAAAATTGTATTGCTCATGGGCTTTTCAAGTACAATGTTACCGCCAAGTTTTTCGGCAGCTACTTTTGCAGCATATATTTCAAGCCCTGTTCCACCCGGGCTGGGCGAACCTTTGAAAAACATGGTGAATACTTTTCTTAAGTCGTTGTCTTGAATCCCGTATCCATTGTCTTCAATTCTTACTCGCAGATTACCATTGACCAATCGTGTGCCTAAAGAGATGTAAGCATCTTTATTTTTAGCATACAAGCTGGCATTTGTCATCATGCTTTCAATTATAAGTGATAACAAACTTTTATCGCAAGCCCACTCTTCTATTCCATTAAAATCGGTAAAAACCTCGATATGAGATGGCAACTTACCTGTTTTAAACTTACTTAATGATTCGTAGATTATGTCCTTTATTTTCACTCTTTCTATGTGCGGTTTACTTTGGTAGGTTTCATGCACCTTAATTAGATGGGTCAGGATTTCATTAAGGTTATTAGAGATTACTTTTAGTGTACCAAAATATCCGATGGCCGTCTCATCATTTGATTCTAATATACCAAGATTCACAAGCCCTTGCATGGTTGCTATTGGACCTCGCAGATCGTGAGAAGTTTTATAAATGAACTGATCAAGATCGTGTACTGCCTTTTCCAGTTCATCGTTAGATCGCCGAAGTTCCATAGTTCGCTCTTTTACAGCATCTTCAAGTTCTTCATTCAAACCCATCAGTCGCACATTCTGATTTTCTATAATCCGATGTGCATCTGCGATTTCGACATTTTTCTTTTCAAGTGCTGAACTCTTTACTTCTATTTCTTGATAACTATCGCTCAACCGCTGGTTTATTCTGTTGGTTACTTTGTAGTTTCTATAAATAAGTAATATGAGCGCCAGACTCAATACAATTATGGTTAATAAAAAATAGTTCAGTTCGCGGTTTTTTACCAATTTTCGATCTTTGCTAGCAATAACTTCTGAAGCTTTTTCAGCTTGCATTGCCAATTGAATTTCTGCTAAATTTTTAGCCAGTCGTTCATTAAATATCTCTTCCAATAGATCAGAAGACAATTTTTGGAAGTAAAATGCTGAGTCGTATTGCTCTTTTGCTTCAAATATTTCAGCATGCAGCAAAATGTTGTTGGCATACCGTTGCTTGTCGACAGAAACATCTCCAATACTGTCGCTGGTATGCAAATAAATGTGTGCTTGATTTAAATCACCTTCTCTGATAGCAATTTTAGCCAGAAAATAATAATTACTTGATAGTAATGATAAATCCTTTATTTTTTTTGCCTCATCAATCGACCTATAGATGTATTCACGGGCAAGAGCCAAATTTTCTCTTTTGATGTAAACATTACCGAGGCCGTTGTATGCATTCGCAAAAGAAATATCTAAATCGTATTTTTTCCCAACCTCTATTGCCTTTTTGAAGTGATAGATTGCTTGTTCATAATTATCGATTGCATTATAGATCAATGCCAGATTATTATAATTCATAAAGGTTTTTGACTCTTCACCAATAGATAATCTTATATTCAGTGATCGGGTGAAATAATCTAAAGCATTTTCATTGTCATCCAGCTTATAAAAAATGATACCTATATTATTAAGAGTACGAGCAATCCAAATTTGATCATTTTCTTTTTCATATATTTTTAAGGCTTTATGGTAATGATCCATAGCCTTATCATATATATTTAAGTAGAGGTAAATAGAAGCGGTCAGGTTATAGCAATCCTTAAGTCGCTCCATGTCATTGACTTTACGAGCCAATTCTTGGGCACGTTTTACTGAGGCAAGTGCATTTGGAAGATC
>DAIQNU010000204.1:0-6975 GCA_036788235.1 Cyclobacteriaceae bacterium | reverse complement strand
GCATTTTTATAGCGTGTATTAAATTTACCACCAAAGCTGGCGACATATACATTATTTGATCGATCTGCGGTAAGTTCAGGCTGATAGCGTCCATGACAATGAATCTTATGACCAATAAGATGCCAGTCATAATTTTTGCGCTCCCAAATTTCACCACTACCCGTGGCAATTATTGGAGTTCCGTTGGCATCAATTACAATGTGCGGAGACTCTTCCCTATCATTGGAAACTGCCTCGCTCTTCATCCAGCTTTTACCTTGATCTTGAGAGTACCTGTAGGTAACTTCTACCTCAGGTCCATGGCGCTGCACTATATGAATCACATCATTTTTATCAATGTGAATATCAGGATATACATGATCATTGTAGCCTGTATCACCAACATCCGGATCTGTGAGCGCAATCCATTTTTGAGAATTCTTGGGCTTCATTTTAAGTCCCAAATAGCCTCCATTGTTTCCACCACGGTGAACGAGATATACATTATCATTACCATCGATGGCCAATTCCGTATCTCGGCTACCTCCTGGTATAGATCGAATCCACTTCTTTTTCGAAAGCCATGCATACTCTTTACCGCAAAAAACATGAGGATTACCCTGGCTATCTATTACTATATCTGGATCAGACCTATGAACCATCTCACATGCACAGCCGGTGTCCATTTCTTCTTGCCAAATACCCTGAGATGCTACATACTTTTTGTATTTAAGTCCATTGCGATTGTAAACTATGTGAATATTTTCCTGCTCATCAATGGCTACATCAGGAAAATTGCCGGTAGCAATATTGGATGGTTTTTTAGCAAAAACATGAAGAATCCAATCATCACCATCACTAGGGCTTTCAAACATGGTCTTTTCCCGAACCTTTGGCCCTGTCCTTACATCTTTTACATTCTTTGCATTTATCCACTCCGATTCTAAATCATAGGGAGTATTGAGAAATAACTCAACTTCACCAATAGTGTCCAGATATATATAGTATTCCTGATGTTCTTTGGCAAGGCAAAATCCATGCTTAACCAGATCCTGCCTAGGTTTTAACGTTTGAAATGGAATGCTTTCGAACCAATCCCAAACAGGCTTAATGGCATCATGAAAAGTCATATTTACATCATCCAAATTGAGCGTACCTGAGAATCCAGTAGAAGAGTTGCCATCCATATCGGCGAAATTTATAATGCATCCTGCAAAAAGCATCGTGTAAGCATTTTTCCGAATTTGATCTAAAGAATACTCTGGGTGGTATAAATTTCCATGCCAAAGTGTTTCTTGTGCATAGGCAGGTTTTCTGATATGGTGATTCATAGACAATCCTGAAAATAACTCCTCCCGATTTATAGTTGTGGGCCCTTGTAGGATACTCATATCATACCAATCTTCATAAATGAAAGGATCGCCATATTTAGTAGCCCGCTTTTCATTATGCACTGTTACCAGATGGTCATATACATCATACTTTTTGATCAAGGAAGCCAAACGATGGATATCAACCGTCCGCATTTCGCCTTTGTATTGACTTACTTCTTCACGCCAAAAGGGTTCGGGTCCGGCAAGGTTGTAAATAATATTTCCATAGTGTCCCAACCTTGCTGTTAGGTATTTAATGTAATCTTCCTGCTCATCTGGTTTGGTAGGCCATTCTCCAGCCATACCAAAAAACCCTGCGAATGGAAATAAAACAATACCCCGCCTGTCCAGGTCATCAAGTATGTTTTCAAGATGATTGAATTGCTCAATATCTAATGGCCACAATTGGGGTGTTTTCCATCCCTTACCCCTACCAGGCTCATTTCTATTGGTAAACAGACTGCCAATGGAAAGCATATTGTAATCATGCTCTTCTATCCAGTCAAGAAAGGCCTTTCTATTGTTTCCATCTTGATCATCGTTTGGATCGTCCCAATTTAGCGCCATAAATCTATCGCCAACATGAAAGCTTCTGAAATTGCTTTGATGACTATTAGAAAAAGTCAGCCAATATGGATTGAGTGGGTTTTTCCTGACACGACCTTTCCGGCTGGAAGGTGTGCATACAAATTCAAATTTGTGCACGCCTTCCTGATCCGAAAATTGGGCATCGACAGTCCATTTACCCACATGTGAAGGGCTAAATCGAAATTTCCAAGTGTTGTCACCATCGTAAAATCCCAATATTTCAACTTTAGCACCAGAAGCATGTCTCAAACTAACATGCAGATCCACATCAGAAAATGGATTGGCATATACCTTGTCGTTCGACAACTCCAATTCAAATCGACCGAATTGTTCTACTTGCTCAGTAGTAGAATTTGTCTGTCCCTGAGCAAAATAAGTTATGGTATAGGCCAGATAAAAAGACAATATGGCTTTGTTAGAAAAGGTCACTTTTCTCATGGCTTGATAAAAAAGAAAAACATTGCATTTGAAATAAATGCAATGTTAAACTTTACTGATTTACTATAAGTCTAATGTTTCTATTGGTTACCTGACCAGTTAGGTTTTTGGCAGATATCTGTATGGTATATTCGTCGCCACTCAAATCTTGAGGTACTTCCAAACTGTAATTTAACTGATAGCTTGAACGAATTTCATTTCTTGTTGAAACATCTATCTGAGCATTGATATCAAGTGCACCACTGAAAATAGTCAAGAACTTCACACCAAAATCGTCAGTTACTTGTCCTTGTATAGAAGCTGTTGAGCCCGGAGTTACAGTAATTTCCTGACTAGTCAGATTTACTATAGGGGGTTCATTAGAATAAGACTGTGCGTTGTCCTCATTGCAGCTCATGCAAATGAGCAATGCATATATGCTAAAGAGTATTGATAAAGTTCTCATAAAGTATATTATTTATTATTAAACAATTTTTGATTAGGGTCATCCAGGCATACTATGATTACACAGCATATATACACCTGGAAGACCACTACAACTTATGTTTTTACCAGTTGGTATTCTGACCTAAGTTTGGATTAATTTGGCGTTCAGCCTCTGGAACCGGGAAAAGATAATCTCTACCCGGATCGAAAATCCTAACTCTTGTAAACCATTTATGATTCACCAAGTCACCACTCTCATAGTCAATGTATGAAATACCCGGAACCGGTCCGTCAATTACGTCTTCTGCGATTTTCCATCTTCTGATATCGAACAGTCTAATCCCTTCCAAAGCCATTTCAACCGAGCGTTCTTGCTGTACTATGCTACGCATCGTGCCTTGATTCTGAAGATCTGAGGCCATATATCCACTTTCAGCCAATACTGGCATTCCAGCTCTGTCTCGTACCAAATTTATCATATCGACAGCCTTTGTCAAATTCTGATTTAACTCTACCAGTGCTTCAGCATACATCAACAAAACATCAGCGTAACGAAATAGAATCAGGTTCATACCATCGTTATTGCCTTGTCCTGCATCACGTTCTTCGTCTATATATTTACGCACAGCGTAACCGGTTTTATTTGCACCACCCTGCTGACTCAGAACATCTGCAACTCTCATATCCGCAGGCAAATTGGGTCTCATATCCCATCTTTTACCATTTACGATCGATACATGAGATGTATTGTCAAAGGCTGCGAAAAAGACAGTATGCTCCATTCTAGGATCTCTTCCCAAATGCGGATCGTTAGGATCAAATGTAGAAGCTGGATCAGTGATAGAGCGACCTGTAGCTTGCATTTGAAAGCGATCAACAAGGTCACGTGAAATACTCAAATCCACTGTGGCTCTACCAGTGAGTTCTTGTGGTGCATTGTTATTGAAAAAATTATGGCTCAGCACATCTTTTGAATACATTCTTGAAAGGATCACTTCATTAGAATACTGCCCATCATATTTAAACAATTTACCAAAATCATCATATAGATTATACTCTCCAATACCCATTAATTCTTCGCACGCAGCCACACAAGCTTGCAAATAACGTTCAGAAGCTGGGCCAGAAAAATTCTTTGATAATGTGCCTGCAAATAATCCTGCTCTTGCTTTGAGAGCCAAAGCAGCACCGTTGGTCACACGACCAATACCCTGACCACCAGCAATATAATCGGATCGAGAAGGTAAATCGTTAATTACATCATCCATCTCATCCAAAATGAAATCGAAAATTTCAAATCTATCATCTCTAGTAATTACAGATCCTTCTGAAACGGTAAGCGTACTTGTAAGTAAAGGTGCGTCGCCAAAATCCATAGCAAGATTTAGATATGTAAAGCTTCTAATAAACTTTGCTTCACCGATCATTCTATTTCGAACTGAATTGGAAAGGTTAGGAACTTTATCAATATTTTCAAGAAAGTAATTTGTAGCCGCGATGCTTCTAAAATAATCGTTCCACAAATTTCTGTAAAAACCTGCGTTGGCATCATTAGTTCCTTCATTTATATTATTCCTGCCTTCATCTCCAGATGAACCAATGGCATGATCACCCAAAATCTCGCGGTACGTCCAACCTCTAAAATCTGGAAGTCTGGTATACAAATTATTAACAGCAGCTTCTGCATCAGACTCCGATGCCCAAAAATTTGAAGGGTTTAGTGTATCCACAGGATACTTCTCTAGCAAATCATCATCGCAAGAAACGAGCAAAATCGCTATGACCAGCATTCTAAATAATTTCTCTTTCATCTTATATATATTTATATAATTCAACATTTGGAAGTATTAGAAGGTAAGCATTACACCTAGATTGTAAGACTTAACTTGTGGGAAATAATCGTAACGAAGACTTCCGATTCGTCCTTCAGGATCTAACTGCCAGTGTCTATAGAGTCTGGAAAATGTAAGTGGATTCATTGCATTTGCATAGATTCTAAATCTTTCTATACCCACTCTGCTTACAATTGATTCCGGTAAAGAATACCCTATGGTTAGTGATTTTAAGCGTAGGTAATCGCCTTTTTCTAACCAAAAATCACTCGACTGAATATTGTTACCAGGGTTTTGCCTCACGACCGGAAAGCGCGCATTAACATCTTCAGGGCCAGTCCAATAACCTTCTGCAGCAAATGCAGGCATCCAACCACCATATCCACCTGATTCAATTAATTTTCCAAACAAATGCACATGATGACCAGCAGCTCCCTGCCACAACATATTGAGGTCAAAACCTTTCCATTCAACATCTGCAATCAATCCAAAGAAATATCTTGGCACACCATAACCTAAATCGACCATATCAGAATTGTTGATTTGACCATCAGGTACACCATCAGCCCCGCTCACATCTCTGTATCTTAGGTCACCTGGAAATAAACCAGCTCTATTACCACGTGCCGGGAAATTATCAATATCATCCTGATCTCTATAGAAACCTTCTACTATAAATCCATTGAGAGAGTATAGTGAAGATCCAACTTCTCGGTAATATCTGTTGTTGAACAAAAACTGCTTGGGCAATCCACCAAAATCCTCGATTCTATCTGCCACAAAAGATGCATTTCCACTCACGCTAAATTTAAGATCTCTGTATTCGCCTCTATATGTAAGTACGGATTCCCAACCTTTATTTGAAATAACACCAGCATTGGTTTTGGCAGGATTTAGACCAATTACACCGGGGATGGGTACATCTAGCAAGATACCATCGGTAATTCTGCTAAAAACATCAAAAGAAAAAGTAAGCTTATTATCCAAGAAAGACATGTCAATTCCCAAATTGTGCTGTGTATTTGTTTCCCAAGACAACTCTGTACTCGCCAGGTCGTTCAATCCTGCACCTGTTACTATTTCTTCATTGCCTGTTGCTGGATTGTATATAGCATAATTATTATTTACAACCAATCTTGGTATATGCGTGTAGTTTCCTATTTCCTGATTACCAGTAATACCATATGAGTATCTTAATTTAAAATCACTCACCACATTGCTTATAGAACCCCAGAAATTTTCTTCTGACAATCTCCAGGCAGCGGATGCCGATGGAAAATAGCCATATTTATTGCCCTGGGGAAATCTAGACGAACCATCATAACGGCTATTAACTTCAACAAAATACTTTTCTTTGTAAGCATAAGACGCTCTGCCAAAATAAGAACGCAAGCCCCACTCAGCAAATCTATTTCGTATAACCCTTTGTTCAGGATCACTTTGCTCCAAGTTTCTTATTTCATTGTTGTAAAAATCTCTACCCAAAGCATATACACCGGTACGCTTAAAGTAATCTTCAGCATATCCTGCAAGAACATTTATACTGTGATCTCCCCAGCTATTTTCATAAGATAATATGCTATTCATGGTGGTTCTTATTCTCAAATCTCTATCCTCTGAATAATCATTAATATCCCTTCTTGATACTGTAGAGTTTTCATTCCAGTAATCTCTAATTTCATACCTTGGTGAATTGGCAGAGATCATGTCTTGGTTGGCATTGGCCAAATACGAAAACTGATATTTGAAGTTTTTTAAGAATTTTACTTCTAAACCGGTTGAAAGTACTAAATCATCATTGATAGATTCTCTCTTTCCCATGATTTGATGATCGGTCATAGACCATATATTTTCCCCTCTATTAGAAAAACCATAAGTCCCATCCGGAAATCTTTGATTTTGGAATTCGCTAGGTTCCATCATTAGTTGATAATACCATTGATTGATATTATTAGGACTTTCAGAATTGAGTCTATTATATGAAATATTTACAAATGTCTTTATGTTGTCATTAAGGCGAAAATCATTATTAGACCTCAATTGAATTCTATCTGAATGGCTGCCAGGTATAATACTTGCTTGATCTTCATAGGCAAGATTAAACATGGTCTGTATATTTTTAGATCCACCTGACAATACCACAGAATGCTTAGCAACCGGTGCCCAATTAAAAAAGTCATTGTTGCCAGGAAAAGCCTTTGGATATAATTCTGGATAATTTCTCATGTTTTCAAGATAGCCATCTATATCAGGCCAAGGCACATTTGGGTTATTTGAATTGGCCCAAGCGAGGTTTTGCATTTCCATATAGCCACGTGTATCAATCGCCTCAGGTCTTC
>DAIQNU010000203.1:0-7001 GCA_036788235.1 Cyclobacteriaceae bacterium | reverse complement strand
AAGTCTTGAGATACCATGTAATTGCAGGTGCTGAGGTATTTTCTAACAATATTACAGCTGGTGAACAGGAAACACTTCAAGGAGAATCAATCACCATAACTTTAGATGGTTCTACGGTAACACTTAATATTACTACCACTGTTATCGGTCCAGATGTAGATGCAAGTAATGGTGTAGTACATGTAATCGACAATGTACTTTTGCCACCCAGTTTACAACAATCCACCATAGCAACTATAGCCAGCGATACTGAGGATCTATCCATATTAGTTCAAATCTTGACAATGGAAGGTTTTGAAGATTTATTGGCTGCAGCCTCAGACCCTTCAGCATCAATCACCGTTTTTGCGCCGACCAATGCAGCATTTCTTGCACTTTTAGAAACTCTAGGTAAAGACGAATTATCTGATTTACCAATGGATGTATTGAAAGAAATCGTGTCTTATCATATACTCGGAACTGAAGCATTTTCAGGAGATTTGATGGCACAACAATACCCAACATTACTAGATGGTGAATCAGTTACGGTTGATCTATCTGATGGTGTTAAAATAGACGATGCCACAGTAGTAATGCCTGATGTGGCAGCTGCCAATGGCGTGGTACACGTTGTAGATGCCGTATTGCTACCTTCTGTTTACAAGGCTGCGGTTGGTACCATAGTAGAAGTGCCACTCTTTACACCTGAATTTTCAGTTTTGGTAGCCGCACTTAAAGAAGCCGATTTGGTTACAACCTTAATAGAAGCCGGAGCTGTCACCATTTTTGCACCAGATAATGATGCTTTTGCTGAAGCGGGTATTACTTCACTTGATGGATTAGATGCTGAAGCACTTACACCAATTTTATTGTACCATGTAGTAGGAGGAAAAGTGATGTCTGGCGATTTAGGCGGAATCAGCAATGGTATAGTAACTACACTTAGCGATAGCAGATTCTTCTTGAGCCTAGGTGAGGATGTATTCATTAATGGAGATGTACAAGTAACCGGAGTTGATATTGAAAAAGGAAATGGTGTAATCCATACCATCAGCAAAACTTTGATGCCACCTACACAGTCTGTGGTTGAAATAGCTGTAGCATTGTCAGAGGCAGAAGAAGCTGAATTTACAACTTTAGTTGGTATACTTACTTCTGAGCCACAAGCAGCTGTATTAAGCGTGATTTCTGATGAAGAAGGCAACTTCACCATCTTTGCACCAACTGATGCCGCATTTGAAGCAATCTCTGAAGTTTTATCTTCACTATCAGATGAGCAGGTTTCTGAAGTACTTACTTATCACGTAGTTGCAGGAGATCGTCCTTTCTTCTCAACTGATCTTACCAATGGCATGGAAGTTCCAACAGCCAATACAGGTCAATCGCTAACCGTGAATATTTCGGGCGATGGCGTGACATTAACAGATAGCACCACAGATGCTGCTAATATTATTCAGGTTAATGTTTTGGGAACCAATGGGGTTATCCATGTAGTTGACAAGGTTTTACTGCCTACACTATAGGTTGTTAGGTTGTTTGTTTGGTAGATTAGCCCGGGCTTTGGCCCGGGTTTTTTCAATATTAAATTTGAGGGAATTGAAAATTTTACCAGATAATTTTTTTACTCAGAAAAAGTTTTCATTATTGCCAAAAGGCACCAATACTAAGAAAAAGCTGAAAAAATCGGCTGCATATTCATTCGATACGTCATTTTTCTTACCTGTCGAAATGGAAAACATCAAACAGCACGGGATAATTAGTAAGCGCTACTTATTATAGAAATAAGATGTTTAAGCATAAATTACGGTATCTATTCATTGTATTGTTAGGGGTTTATTCCTATTTAAATATAATGTTTACGGAAGGATTCAGACTCTTTGGGTTCGAACTGAAATGGTACCATTTATTGTCCTTTTTGTTGATTTCAGTATTATTAATTTGGGAAGGCAACCGATTCATCGAATCAAAGTTACCCCAACTCTACAAATGGTCAGCTAAAAAAATTCATCCACTTGTTATATTCTTTTTGCTTTCACTAGTCAATGTCTTATTGGCTACTTTTTTGGTGGTAACCATAATTAATTTGGTTATCTACGAGCCTGATGAATCTTTTATGTTGCATGTGAAACTGGCACTTGGCTTTGGCTTTCGGGTCAATTTGTTTTTAAATTGCCTCAATGCCATTTATTATTTCATGAATGAATTTAAAAGAACTCAACTCGAAGCCGAGCAACTCAAAAAAGTAACCATCGAAGCACAATTCGAAGCATTAAGAAATCAGATCAATCCACATTTTTTATTTAACAGTCTAAATGTACTATCTACTCTGGTATACAAAGATGCCGACACCTCTTCGGAATTCATCAACCAGTTAAGTAAAGTGTATAGGTATTTACTTTATCATCAAGAGAAAAAAATAGTAGAGCTGCGCGAGGAGCTAGATTTTCTAAATTCATACATTTATTTACTCAATATCCGATTCAAAGACAATCTCAAAATAGTGATGACAGTGCCCGAAAAATATCATGCCATGTACATAGCACCAGCTTCACTTCAATTACTGATCGAAAATGCCATTAAACATAATGTGGTATCGAGCAAAAAACCTTTGGTAATCAATATATTTACGGATGATTCAAGGTACATTATTATCGAAAACAACTTCCAAGAAAAGTCCATTAAAGAACCCTCAACCTCCGTTGGTCTCAAAAACATATCTTTAAGATATGAGTTTATTAGCAATGAAAAACTTATTGTTGAGCACGATGACACTAAGTTTGTAGTTAAAGTTCCGCTAATAGCACTGGCAGATATATGAATGTACTGATAGTTGAAGATGAAGCACTAGCCAGAGAACGACTGGTGGAATTAATCTTGCAATATGATAACACAATCAATATTGTAGCACAGTTTGATACCATCGAAGATGTGGTCAGCTTTTGCAAAGAAGATCAACCCTTTGATTTAGCTTTTTTCGATATTCAGTTATCTGACGGACTTAGTTTCGAAATATTCAATCAAGTACAATTTGAAAAGCCGGTAATTTTTACCACTGCCTACGACAATTTTGCCCTTAAAGCCTTTAAGGTAAATAGTGTTGATTATTTACTCAAGCCGATCAATCAACAGGAACTTGGCAAAGCCATAGCAAAGTACCAAAAACTACAAGTGAATTTAGTGCAATCCAAATACAATTTTGAAGCTCTACAGCACATTTTACAGTTTGCGAAGAAGGAGTTTAAAAAACGATTTATTGTTAAATTTGGAGATCATATACAATTTAAACCCGTAGAAGATATAGCTTATATTTTTGCTGAGGGAAAAACAGTATATTTGGTTTCCAGATCCAATAGTCGAAAGTATATTATAGACCATACACTCGATGAATTAGAGACAGATTTGTTGGATCCTGATTGTTTTTTCAGAGTAAATCGTAAATTTATAATTCGACTTGATGCCATCACAGATGTGCGCAGTTATTTAAACAGTCGATTAAAAATAATTCCGGATACAGTCTGTGAAGCAGATATGATCGTAAGTCGGGAAAAAGTATCAGAATTTAAGGCATGGCTCAACAAATAGTATACAGTAAATAAAATCGATAACCATGAGATTGCTTTTTTTAGTTTCTTTTTTGGCATTTGTAACCAATGCAAGCCTGGTACAAGCCCAATCAACAGATCTTCCACCTCATGAAGAAGACCTTAAACAAGCATTGCTTGAATTAAGAACCGATGTTGATAACATTCAATTCAATTTGGGCAAATCACACAAAAGGTTTAAGCTAGGCATAGCTGCAGCTACTATTGGCTACACAGTTACAATTGCAGGTGGGCTGATGTTGGGTCGCGAAAACGACCAATTGGGTCAGGGACTACTAATTGCCGGAGGAGCTATTGGTCTTACTGGTACCGTAATTCTCGTTGATGCTTTTCGATTTGTAGGCAGAGCTTCGGGCAACAAATACCAAGGCAATCGCAAACCCATTGTAATTAAGCCTGGCACGCCTTGATTAATCCTATAATAACGTTTTAACATACACTGATGCCTGTAGCCAAGGACTAAGAGTTGTCATTGTTTCATTATGAGCTGGGACTCTATTTCATCCAACCTTCGCGATCAAGACTTCTATACTGAATGGCTTCTGCTAAATGTTCTATTTGTATGTCGGTACTACCGCTTAAATCGGCAATGGTTCTGGAAACTTTCAAAATTCGATCGTATGCACGAGCCGAAAGACCCAATTTTTCCATAGCAGTTTTTAGCAATGTTTTACCAGCTTCGCTAATCACACAAATCTTTTTCACCATTTGAGAGGGCATCATAGCATTTGAATACACGCCCTCCATTTTTTCAAATCGAACTGATTGAATATTTCTTGCCTCTATTACCCTTTCTCGTATTTGTTGACTACTTTCTGATTTCCTATTCGAGGTCATTTGATCGAAAGTTACCGGTGTAACTTCAATGTGCAGATCGATACGGTCGAGTAGTGGGCCACTTATTTTTCGCAAGTACCTTCGCACATCAGCAGGCGAGTCTGGGTGGTTACCATCTTCAGTCAGAAAATCGCCAGAAGGGCTGGGGTTCATACTAGCCACCAACATAAAAGATGCAGGAAATCTCACTGAAGCTTTGGCACGTGATATTTGAACTTCCCGTTCTTCAAGTGGCTGACGCATCACCTCCAATACCGTGCGCTTAAATTCCGGGAGTTCATCGAGAAATAAGATGCCATTATGTGCCAAAGAAATTTCACCCGGTTGCGGCACACCACCGCCTCCAACCAAGGCAACATCAGAAATGGTATGATGTGGCGACCGAAAAGGTCTTTGTGAGATCAATGCGGAGTTACTGCCCAGTTTACCTGCCACCGAATGAATCTTTGTGGTTTCTAAAGCTTCGTGCAAAGTTAGCGGGGGAAGTATGGAAGGCAGTCGTTTGGCCAGCATAGTCTTGCCAGAGCCGGGCGGGCCAATCATGATAATGTTGTGTCCGCCGGCAGCCGCTATTTCCATAGCACGTTTAATATTTTCTTGCCCTTGTACATCTGCAAAATCGACTTCAAACTGATTTTGTTCATGCATAAATATGTCGCGTGTATCTACATGTATGGGCTCAAGTGTTTGTGTGCCTTCAAAAAAACCTATAGCTTCTGAAAGACATTCAACCCCTATAACATCAAGGTTATTGACTATGGCAGCTTCAGTTGCATTTTCTTTTGGTAAAATAAAACCTTTGAAACCGGCCTTCCTTGCTTCAATGGCAATAGGCAGCACGCCTTTGATTGGTCGCAATTTGCCGTCCAGACTTAGCTCACCCATTATGATGTAGGATTCCAGATCTGGCGCTTCCAGTTGTTCAGAGGCTTTTAAAATGCCCAATGCTATAGGCAAATCATAGGCTGAGCCCTCTTTGCGAATATCGGCAGGCGCCATATTGATGACGGTTTTTACGCGCGGAAATCGATAATTGAAGTGTTTGAGTGCTGATTCAACCCTTTGTTGACTTTCTTTAACAGCATTGTCGGGTAACCCCACGATAAAAAATTTTGTACCCTTCAATACATTCACTTCTATGGTAATGGTGGTGGCATCTATACCGTAAACGGCACTTCCATAGGTCTTGGCAAGCATAGTTAATCGATCATTTGTTCAATCAGAAAAATCATTATATGTATGGCTTTTATGTGCACTTCTTGTATGCGGTCTGAATAGCCTGAATGCGGCGAGCGAATTTCAATGTCAGCAATTGATGATAGCTTCCCACCATTATTCCCTGTCAATGCTATCACTTTCATTCCTTTGGTTTTGGCTGTATTTGCTGCCTTCAAAATATTTTCGGAATTTCCACTTGTGCTTATGGCCAGCAGTACATCTTTATCATTACCCAGGCCTGCCACTGCTCTGGAAAAAACTTCGGCATATCCATAGTCATTGCTCGCACAACTTATGTAGCCCGGATCGGTTATTGCCAATGCAGGAAGTGGGCGTCGATCGTCTCTAAATCTACCTGTAAGTTCTTCGGCAAAATGCATGGCATCGCAGAGAGACCCGCCATTGCCACAAGCCAACACCTTCCCTCCTTGTCTAAAGCTTTCACTAATGAGCTTGGCTGCTTGATAAATATTTTGCTGAAAAGTGCTATCAGTCAATGTTCTGTCAAGAACAGCATGTGCTTCGAGCAATTGAACATGCACCATTTCCTGCCATTTTTCGTCATCAAAGTCGCTCGTAGCTTTCATATTATTTTGCTGAAAAGTAAAACTAAAAAAAAGAATGATACTACATACTAAAATAACTGTTTGATTGGCCGAATGATAGGAATATTTTTTTGCAAAAGCTTACAAATAGTCTGTAGCAATGGCAAAATAAAAAAATTCACCCTTTCTCAAGAAAACAAAAAGGGTGAATATTCTTATAAATTAAACAGGCCATGGTTTAATGCAGTAAGTGCCTGGTGTTTGTATGAACTTTCGATGAGGACAGAAATATTATACCTACTGCCACCATAAGATATCATACGCACCGGAATATTTTCTAACGCATCAAAAACCTTTTTGACTAAACCTGGCTGCTCGGCTATCTGATTTCCAACAATGCAAACGATACTCTGATTTTGATCTACCATCACTTCACCAAAAATATTCAAATCCTCCACTACTTCATCGAGCCGATCTGTGTTTTCTATAGTAAGCGATACAGCTACTTCAGAGGTAGTGATCATATCAATCGGTATTTTGTAGTTTTCGAAAACTTCGAATATGCGACGCAAAAAACCATAAGCTAGCAACATCCGTGTTGATTTTATTTTGATGGCCGTAATACCATCTTTGGCAGCTACGGCTTTGATATGTGTTGTTTTTTCCTCTGCCGTTATTAAGGTACCATGTGCCTCAGGATCCATGGTGTTTTTGAGCTGCACGGGTATATTAAATTGTTTTGCTGGCAATATAGAACTTGGGTGAAGAATTTTTGCCCCAAAATAAGCCAGCTCAGAAGCTTCATTGAACGAAAGCTCTG
>DAIQNU010000202.1:0-7011 GCA_036788235.1 Cyclobacteriaceae bacterium | reverse complement strand
TCCAGGTATTATATTGCGGTGCTTCAAACAATAACGATTCGGGCATTTTTCCAGAAGCAGGAAAAAACTGCTGCGCTACATAGTGGTAAGTCTCTGCCAGCGTTTTACCATTCTTACCTACTTGAACCTGATTAAACTGATCGGTAACAATTATTTTATTCCCTTTGATTTCGAAAGCGAAAGGTTCTTCACTCCAAACCCATTGCCCTTTGTTAGTGATAATAAGTGGATTAATTTGGTTCACCTTATTGTCACCATAAAAATCCATTTTATAACCATTTGTTAAGGGCATCAAATCCCCGTCGTTCACAACGCCAGCCCAGACATGCTCATCGTTGTCTAGCATAACGACTATACTACCGGCCTCATCTTTGCAATTAGACATAAAGAGCAATCCGATTAATGCGATTAAAAGCGTTTCTTTCATGTGTTAATTTTTAATTTTTGATGGTCACATGCCTGCCAGTCGGCAGACAGGGAATCGCCTGAATTAACATACCGTTAGGTAAAAGTATTTGCATGGCGATTTCATAGGTTAATAATTTTTTCTGATAGTACTAAATTTGTATTTGTGATCTTCATTGTTTGATTCAATTCCAAGTAAACATGTTTGTTTTATCCCCTAGTTAATTTTTTTGAAACAGTTTTAGATTTCAGGTTTGAAGAATTTACCATAACCGCATTAATTTTCCTTCACCACTTTTGCAACCCAAAAACCACTATCAGGTGCAGAGAGATTTCCAGGTAATGAAATTGACTCAGGTTGCTGCCAAGAAGATGTTAAGATATTTAACCAGGTCACTTTATAAGTCCCAGCTTTACTTTCAAGACCTATCGCACCTCCATCCGTAAAAAAAACTGCATATGCTCCGCCGGAAGTCTTTAAGCAATATGCTTCATTATCATCTCTTTCCGAAAGAAGTTCATTGGCGGGCGATGAATTAAAAAAATCAAGAGAGTCAGATAACATGCGCATGCTTTTTATATGTGACATTGCCAAATCACTATTGCCGATACCTACATTTGGCCTGTGAAAACGTACTGATGAAGCGCCAGAAAAAATATTACGCCAAAACCTTTCCTGTGCATCAGTTACGGTACCTGCCCAGCCACCCGGATTACCGTAAATTTTAGTATTGGTAATGGGTCTTATTTGCCCTGAATTTTGCACTTCATTCCAAACGTATAGCCCTGTTTTATAATGAATTTCACCTATCTGTGCATTGTGATTAGATATGTCGATGAATGAAAAATTCTGTGGATCGTACAAAGTGTTGGCAATTGATGATCGCAAGGTAAAAAAGTGGTTGGAGGGATCTTGTACAATAGCACCTTGAACAGCTCCGCCAGTTGGATCATAAGTATCCCACATTTCACTCACTTCAATCTGCACTTTTGCTTGTGCCGCTTTATGCCTAATGTACTGCGACCAATAAATCGACCATTTTGGATCTGCATTTGTTTCATTGTCAATCACATACAATACATTATCGTATTTCAAACTTATCGACAATAAGTTATCGACAAATCTTTGTTGGTATTCAAGAACCGTATACTTTAGATCAAAATCGAAAGGCTCTGTAAGTGGCAAAACAGTGTTGAAAAATGAGTTGATCAATTCGAACCCATTGGATTTAAAATCTTCTTGTAGGCCAGATGTGTAGGGAGTATAATTAGAGTTGTTCTTTGGATTGAAAGGGTTTCTTTCCCATGCAGTTTGACCATCTATAAAATGCGAACTGCGGGCGTAAAAATCATAAGTTGCCCAAATTTCTATTTGAACTATTATAGCTCTCTTTTGAGTCTCTTGCAAGAAATACTCAAATCTCCGCCAGTATTCATCGTTCCATTTATTTAAGTCATACACTCCCGATTCCGAATCATAAGCGAAAGCAAAAACATTACCCGAGTCTCTGCTAGACATGGTACAACGAAGATAATTTCCTCCGTGCTGAACCAATCTGTCGAGCTCTTCATCCAAATCAGGCGAAGCATGTTGAAAAAGATTGTCATCTGAACTCCCCCCTAACAATAAAATTGGTTGATTTTTATATTGCCAAAAACCGGGATTTTTAACATAAGGCCGTATTCTTGGATTGTTGTCGTCTGTCAATTGATCGACTTTTTTTGAACCAGAACAGGACAATAATAGCGTAACTGAAAAAAATAGCAACAGTAATTTAAAGGCTTGATTGTTATTGCTCATATTATTTAATTATATCTACAATTAATGAAATTCCTATTTACTTAAAGAACAAAAAACCTGGTTATATTTTCTATTAGAATAAATGTTGAATGCACTATTTAATTAATAATAAATTCAAAAAAAAAGGCAGAGTCAACAAACAAATACTTGCTGACTCTGCCTTAAATCCAATTATTGAATCACCACTTTCATTGTTTTATTTATTAAGTTTGAGTTCACGTGAATTAAATAAACTCCGCTGTTTAAACTTTCACAATTGATCCCATGTACCAAATCATTTTCACCCTTAATCTCATGACTTGAAATAGTCTTACCGCTACTATCCATCATTCTAATTAAGTAATTTTCATGCCTATTGGCATTGCTTATATTTACAAAAAACATGTGTCTACCCGTAGGATTGGGGTAAATGCTAACTTCAGAATTGAGTGTTGAATTATCATTCAATTCGAAGTCTAGAGTCTCATTAAATCCCAGTCTTGAGCCAGAAGATACTTCTTTAATCGATACTTTATCAATCCAAACATCGGCACTGCTATTACCTAGTTTAAAATTAATTCGTGTATTGGCATCGTTAATATTTGAAGTCCAAGTGTAGGTATAAGTTTGAGTGCCGGTACCTATATTGAAATTCTGTTCCCAATAATGCGTCCATGGACTACTATTGCGCTGAAGTGCAACCAGTGCCGATCGTGAACTTTGAGCTTTGGCCTGAAAACTAATCTCGTAGGTTTTAGCACTTTCTAAGCTAAAGAAGGCAAAAAACTCAATGTGCCAATTAGAACTACCACCATTTGAAATGCTAATGCGAGCTGCATTAGGACCGCTCATAGCTGCATTTGTTACCACGCTAAAATTCCCAGAAGCTCCTTGCTGAAAATTTGAGGTCCAGCCAGATGTGCCATTGTCAAACTCTCCGTTCATCAATAAATTTTGAACTTCAGGTACAAACTCAATATAATCTATATCAAAATCAGCACCATTTACATATTCCAAACGCATAATACTATTGGCTCCACCTGAAACAGAAATATTGTTTACAGTGGTTGTAATAAAAGTATTCCAACCACCAGTATTATTGAGGCCGGTAATAGTAGTTAAGACTACTCCATCAAGGCTAACTCTTAAATCACCTCTGCTAGGGGCGCCAGATGCATAGCTTAAATTGATCGCATAATTGCCTGATACTACATTTTCTAAGGTGTATTCAACCCATTCGCCGCTATTGCTATAGCCAATAGAATGACCGTTGCTGGCAGTTGCCTTTGCAACTACATCAACAAACTCCAAAGGTCTGAAAGTACCATCGCCATTGCGGACGCCATCGTCATTGTAAGCAACTCCCTGCCCACCATTGTCATAGAACTCACATTCTATCAAGCCAGGGATGTTTAGCGTAGTATATGGCGATCTACCAATGGCAACAAATTCAACGTAATCGATGTCAAAATCAGCACCGTTTACATATTCAAATCTTAGAATTTTATTGGCACCACCATTTAATGCTACATTACTCACCGTGGCTGTAGCGAAAGTATTCCAACCACCTGTATTATTTAATCCGGTAATGGTCGTAATCGTTACACCGTCAAGACTAATTTCTAAATCACCACGACTGGATGAACCAGATGCATATCTCAAACTAATTTCATACAAGCCAGTTTCAACATTTTCTAGTGTGTACTCTACCCATTCACCACTGTTGCCGTAGCCTATAGAATGGCCGTTGCTCGCAGTAGCTTTTGCAACTACATCTACAAATTCCAAAGGTCTAAAAGTACCATCGCCATTGCGGACGCCATCGTCGTTGTAGGCGATACCCTGACCGCCGTTATCATAGAATTCAGCTTCGATAAGCCCCGGAAGACTTTGAGTCACATAAGGTGATCGAACTGCTGTTTTATATGTAGCCGTGATAATTATACTATCAGCTGGCATGGTAAGGGTGGTATTTGGCAAATTGACATTTTCTACAACTGCCACTTCTCCAGTCCATTTATCAAATATTTGTCCTGAAGGTGGGGTATTGGCCACGATGTTTACTAAGGTGCCTTCTGCATAATTCCCACTTCCCGATCCACTATTAACTGTAAGTAAAAATTGTGCGGCTGGTGGCTCATTAAATGACTCCATGTCTACCGCACCTTTTCTATATAAACCCATATGCTGAGCCCGATTTGGTGTGGTTGTCGACCATGGATCTCTAACTATTTTGAAGGTATTGTTAGGCGGATGATTCCATTGTGAACAAAGTATTTCAATATTATCACTAGCGCTATTTTCAATATGAATATAATCTTGTTGCATTTGACCCTTTTTATGGATGCACCAGTCTTGAATATTTGTCAGAAAAATATTGTTTGAGTTTATAATTTTAGCATAAGGTTGATAAGTTTCAGATTTTGCTCCAAATACCCTTACGTTTGAGCTATTTAGAATTTCGAGCATTGGATAACTGTTTACTTCTCCAGCTGAAGCACCGCCCCTTTCAAGATTTAGTCCGTAAAATGAAAGCGGTTGACTTGTACCCGACACTAAAACTTTCCTATGGTTATTATTGGTACTTCCGCCGTTATCGTATTGCTTATGATCCTGATAATTATACCATCTACCGCCCCCATTGTCAGAGATAAAAACGCGTTGTACATCAACTTCGCTGGGTGTGCCATAATAACGTCCAAAAGAGCAATTTCGGACTATTGAGTTTCGACCAGCTCGCCAATGTGCCCCACCAAAAAAGCTATTAGATCGGGTTGGCCTCGTACCAATGTCCATCAAATAGGTGCTTGCATCTCCACTATTTTCTGTATGAATCATCCAAACTTTCGTCCCGGGATTCCAGGTAGACGCATTAATCAGATTACTATGTGGCCCAGGAACTCCAAATAATATAGTATTACTTTTTAGCTCAATAGGGCCATCAATAAAATAATCGCCAGCTGCCAACATAACCTTAGCATGCGAATTAATTGCATTCTGAATTTTCTGACGATGATTATCTCCCGAATTATCAATAACATGAACATCAGCATCCTGGAATGAGGGTGTAAAGGGATAAATATGGCGTGAAATTAGATCGACAGGAGGACTGGCATTAGATTTTTCCACGATCGCGTTACTTTGTGAATTACCATTAATATGGTGTCGACCTTCGCCTCCGGTAGATTTGCTAGTAACATAGCTATAACGGGTGGTATATGTCCAATTGCCCACAGAGCCTTGAAATGTGTGGTTTTGATCATTGTTATTATGAGAAATAACTTCGGCATTCCGGGTATAAACATCTCTAAGTCCAATGGTTGATCGGCCTGCATTATCAATAGCTCTAGTGCCAGATGACGAACCTGTAAATTCTATTTTGCAATCGACCAATGAAAGCGGACAACTGTGAGAATTGGAGGAACCATTAATTCTTATTGCAGTACCTCCACTTTTTTGGATATCCATACCAACAAGGGTTACACCGCCCCAGCCATATAAATTAAGTGCGTTTTGGGTCTGATTATGCAATACACAACCTACCAAATTGTTGGTAGCAGCATGGCCAAAAATAGTCTGCGTATCTTCATTTCGCGAACCATATATACCGAATTTTCCACCAAATACCTTCACATTCACGATTAAGGCATTGGCACCGGGCAGACCTGCAATTCCTGCCCATGCCCCTTGAGCGTTTATTTCTATATCTTCAATAAAGCAATGCTGTGCACTAGGCCAGCTTATGGCAATAGCACCAGAATTACCACTTCCCAAATCGAAATTTATGCCTCGAACGCCGCAATAATACATCCAGTCTGATTTTCGATTTGGCCACTGGTCGGGTTTAAGAGTAAAAACTGCCCTCGGGCCATTGGCCACATCACTAGATCCATTTTGAAAGCCGTTTGAATTGTCGGCAAGCTTGATCAAGGGAGGATTGAATTTGTCACCAACAATGACAACTGATTGCTGACCGTTATGAGATCCCGTTTTACCGGTTAGAATAAATGATTTTGAGACACGATAGGTCCCACTTGGAATAAACAAAGTCTTGCTCTGATTAATTGCATGATTGATTGCATTTTCGAGCTTTGTAGATACATCAGTTGTACCATTGCGTTCATTGTTGTTGAGATTGCCATGAACGGCAAAATCAACCATACCCACACTGGTTGCGGTGGGTTGAGCTATAGTGCCCAGGGCACTTATCATTACCAGATAAAGTAAAATTAATCTTTTCATGAGCTTTTTTTTTAGGGTAGATACATAAATCGATAATGCTTAAATCTTCATTCCAATGTTGATTTAATTATTAATTTAAGCTTACAGGTTACATACCACCAGTTGAAAATGGTTTGAGAAATAAATGTTGATTTATGGATCATCTCATTTTACCATCGCACTAAGTAGACTTTTTAGGATAATTTTACTATCGAGATTTTCAAATTGAGAGGTTGTTTGATTCACAATTTTTAAACTTCAATAGCCTTGATTCAATCTTAAATTCTTGTTATTATTTTGATTTAGATTGGTAATTACAAAATACTTTTTTACTTAAATGCTTTGGAGGTGTTGAACCTAAAAGCCAACCAAAGTCCCATCAGGATATAGCTTTGCTATATATATCTTAGCATTGTCAAAGAGCCCTCTATCAGCATTGCCGTAGCCTTCTTCCCAAATCACATATGCGAAATCTTGAGCACCAGCTGCCTCTACAAAACCTATTGTAGAATCTCCCTCAGGGTATCGCAAAATGCTTTCATTGAGCCAGGCATTTTTATAGCGTGTATTAAATTTACCACCAAAGCTGGCGACATATACATTAT
>DAIQNU010000201.1:0-7017 GCA_036788235.1 Cyclobacteriaceae bacterium | reverse complement strand
ATATTCCTTTTTATTTTTGCTGTTGCCAGCGCCATCAACATTGGTGACTAGCTCATAGTTTTTGCCATCCTTCGTTCTTTCTAATGTAAAGAAATCGTTGTCGGTTTCAGTAGAAGTTACCCATTTGAGCAATACACCTTTAGCTGTATTTTCTGCCGTAAAACTGATAAGTTCTATAGGTAATAGAGATACTTGAAGATAGGAGAATGAAACCCTGTTGCCGCCTGATGCTTCATAATATTCTAAAACAAAATCTATAACCCCACCTGGATGATTGTAGGTTGTGGCATTGCTTGTTTCTCTATAGCCATGATTACTCCAGTCATTCAAAAACCAACTACTGCCACCATTCAAGCTTAGGCGTACACCGTCGTCACCACCAATGGTAAAAGTGTATTCACCTGCTGGCAAATCTTTCCTCATTTTATACCTGACAGAAAAATCTTCGGTCTGCACCGGACAACCACTGGTATTGAAAAAGCAATTGTTCCCACAAAAGCTGTTATCGAATTGTTCGTTTTGCGTAATAGTGCCAGCATAATTGGCTGAGTTAAATCCAGCTCGCTGCTTGTAAACATGGCCAATCCATTGGTCGGTGCCATAACTAATTTCATCGCCACTTGATTGGTAAACCCGTACGGTGAGCGTATTGGAATAAGATGTACTTATATTATCTGATGCAGATCTTCTGTAGCATCGAACACCCAAAAATTCGTTTGCTGGTATATTGTAGGTGGCATTATTGGCTCCTGGTACATTGAACCATGTACCACTACAATTTTCCTGATATTGCCACTGGTAAGTAAATGCATTGCACGATAATGCCGGAATGGTACTGGTAAAAGCTGCGGGATCGAGTGTACCACCACATACATCCTGCGTACCCGCTATAGTACCCGGAAATACTGAGTTATCCGAAGTTTGCATATTGAAAGTTACTCTGTTTTCACTGAAGTTTTCATAGTATTCCAGTACAAACTCCTTAACACCTGAGAGGGTAAGCCCTTGAGCTCTTGTAGTATAAGACTGGGTTGCCCAGCTGCTTAATGATGGTTGGAGCACGCCATCGATAAACAACCTGAATCCATCATCGGCACCTACAGTGATGTAGTATGGAGCACATTCAGCGCCAAAATCATAGCGCATTCTAAACCTGACTGAAAATGTGGAGCGCTCTACAGCACAACCTGCCTGGGTTGTAAATGTACTGGCATCGGCATTACCGCCAAAATTTATATCGAAGTTTACTGGATTGATTGTGCTGAAAAAATTTGATGGTAATCTTCCCATATAATTGGTAGGATCAAGATTGATACCATCATATACATAGCCGATCCAGCTTGAGTTTCCATAAGTGCTCTGATTGTCACCTGTAGCGGCTTGGCATAAAGCCAGCGTTGCTTGGGTGCCTGTGGCCAAATTATAAGGGTTGGAAGTCGGAGGTTGGCCATTCACTGCGTAGGGTGTTTGTGATCCACCGCCGGCATTCCATGTGCCATCCCAACTTATGACCCCTGTACTGGCATTGCTGATGACAGCACTGTTGTTTACATTTCTGCCAACATCCAGATAGCCATTGATGGTTGAGGTCGAGCCACCATTATTGTTAAAGTCACGTCCCACTTCTACATAGCCCGATTCCAGATTGAAGCTGCCGGATCCCGTAACAGTAAAGTCATTAAGTACCCTCAATGTGCTGGTAGAGCTAAAATTTGAGCTGCCCCCTGTTACAGTCAGGTTGTTGGTTTGCATATTTCCATTATTGTCAATTTTGCTACCAGAACCTACCGTAGTGTTACCCGTAACTGTTAGGTTGCCGCCCGGGGCAATATTCACGAAACCACCACTTCCACCCATTGTCAAATTGCCATTGATGATGACATTGCCTGCACCTTGTATGTTCAATGTGCCTCCATTTGTCAGTACCAGGTTACCGTTGATCACCAGTGTTCCGTTTATTACATTAAAATTGGTTACGCCCGGAGGGTTGTGATCTTCCACAGTTAGAGTGGTAACTGTAGCAGTAAGGGTGGCACCATTGTTAATGGCAATGGTATTATAATAGCCATTGAATGTAATATTAGTCGCCGACAAAGCAACATTGTGATTAATGGTTACATTTCTTTCCAGGGCTGGACTCCAATTGCTGGTGTAGCTGGGAGCAGTACCTGTATTCCAAATGTTGTTTGTTGTCCAGTTGCCTGTGGCAATGGTGGAAAATGTCTGGGTATTAGCCATGGCATCTTCTGAACGGCCAATATTAAAAAGAAAAACCGCCAGAAAAGCTACAAGGCCTGTAAGGGCAATGCCAGCTCCGGTGTAAATTAATATTGTTTTAGTCTTGGTGTGTACACGCGGACTAAGTTGAATTTTGTTTCTCATGTTGCGCCTGGCTACAATTAAAAAAAATGAAAGACTCCAAAGATTCAAGAACTATGAAAAACAACCTGATGTCGTTTATATCCCTTAATAAATTTACATGAAGTCTTAACAAAAATAATCCATGTAATACGCTAAATATTAGTTATTTGGGCTAAAGCATTACATGGATTACTTTTGACTTTTATTCGTTAATAAAAAGCCTGAAAAATACAGTTTATAATATGTAAGGATTATCTTTTGATGATTCTTACCGGTTTTGTGCGGGCTCCCGGCCTTGTTAAATACACAAGGTAGGTGTCTTTATTGAGTTTAAAGCCATCTCTAAACTCCAGTTCATTGCTACCAGCTTGTACATAGTAGCTTTTGCTAATTACACTTTCTCCTTTAGAATTAACCAAAACCAATTCGATGTTTTCATCCTGCACTGCAATAAAGTTTAGGGTAAATTCATCATCAAAAGGATTAGGCCATACTTTAGAAATTTCGAAAACCATTTCGGTGCTTTTGCCACTGAAGTCTACAGATACAAGTGGAAAATATTCGAAAGCACCGTCAAAATCTGTCTGCTTTAAGCGGTAGTAGGAGGTGCCACTGAAAGGCGAAGCATCGACATAAGTATAATCAAGTTTTGTTTTGCTGGTACCGGCACCGTCAATGGTGGCAACAAATTCATAAGTTTTGCCATCTTTGGTTTTTTCGAGTGTAAGAAAGTCATTGTTGGTTTCGGTAGCTGTAGACCAGGCAAGTTCTACGCCTGAAGAATTACTTTTAGCGGTAAAGCTAATGAGTTCTATTGGAAGCAGATTGCTGGTGTCATAACCGTATTTATCAAGCAGTCCAATCAATTGGGAATCTTGAATTTCATCGATGCCCTTAGTTGGATTGCCTGATACATTTAAATTGGCATCAGTATAGAAATCACTATTGTTTTCGAAGTCATTACGATTACCATGAGAAACAGCACCCAAAAGCACAACTTTTCCACCATTGGTTACATTTAGATTGTTTCCAGCACTGTAGTTGCCCATGACTATTAACACTCCACCTGCATGAACATTTATATTTGCATTAGTATGCATCGATAAATTGTTTTTGAAAACCATTATACCACGAACATTTATTGTATTTCCTTGATGTAAAGACAGGTTCCCTTCATAAAAAACTTCATGGCCAACTCTAATATTGATTGTATTATTATTGCCTGTGCCAGGTCTGTTACTACTTACCCAAGTATTATTGGTAGACCAATCACCACTTCGAGCAGAATTATGTGTACCGTTGTTGTTTGCTTTAGAATCAGTTGCCTTGCCCATGTTCAGTAAGAACACTACCCCAAAAGCCACGATGGTGCCAATGGCCAATCCTGCAACTCCATATAATATTATGTTTTTTGTTTTAAGCCCTGTATTTACTTTTGGGCTGTTTTTGATGCTCATCCTCATGTCTTTTAGTTAAGCTTTTAACTATTTAGTTTCAAAAATTGGATGCTTTTATCAAAAAATGAATGTCCTAAATTGATTTCCAATACCTCAACATCTTCCCTTCGCATCCCACCTTTATTATCATCAATATATACCTACAAAACTACAAAAGTAACCTATAGTATAACTATTTAAATGTTGAATTGTATTACATCAAGAATACAGCTTAAATCCTTTAATTATTCCAATTACATGTCACCGAAGTGGCAAATAAATCGATGAATACCCCATTTCTTATGATGTATTTAAAAGGCTTCAGTTTTTTCTATAGCTTTGCACCCATAAATTACATCTATGATACAAGAAAAGATTGTCTGTACCTGCGCACCTTTCATGCAAAATGTGCTTACTAAAGAAATAGAATCGCTGGGATACAAGGTAGAATATACCGATAAGAAGGCGGTAACTTTACTTGGTACTTTCGACGATGTGTATAAACTCAATTATCATCTGCGTACAGCAAATCGTGTTTTGTTTCATCTTACAACTTTCAAGGCCGACGGCCCGGAGACTTTGTATAGAGGTATTATTAATTTTCCTTGGGAAAACTGGTTTCCCGCTTCCGGGTATTTTAAAGTTGATTCCTTTACCCGGAACATGCGAATCAAGGATACGAGATTTACAAACTTAAAAGTGAAAGACGCCATTGTCGATCGTTTTATGAAATTGCAAAACCAACGTCCTGACTCGGGCAATGAAAATAAAGGTGTTGTCATCTTTGTACATTGGCTCGAAGATGCCGTACAGGTTTATTTTGATACTTCTGGCGACAGTATAGCCAGGCATGGTTATCGTGAAATAGGCAGAGGAGCTCCCATGCTGGAAAATTTGGCGGCAGGGCTTATCATGGAAACTATATGGAATGTAGACAGCCATTTTATAAATCCGATGTGTGGTAGTGGTACACTGGCCATAGAGGCAGCCATGATGTTTGCTGGTATTTATCCGGGTTCTATTCGAAAGCACTATGCATTTATGTATCTTAATCAGTACAATAGAAGTAAGTGGCAAACGCTTATTTCCAATGCACAACCAGGTAGGCAAAAACAAAGCTTTAAAATCATAGCCACTGACAAAGACAGAAAATCTATAGAAGCAGCTAAGTACAATGCAGAAATTGCCGGCGTTGCGAGCAAGATTGAATTTCTCGCTTGCGATTATTCCCGAACACCTATACCTGAAGGCCCGGGCATCGTTATTTTTAATCCGGAATATGGAATTCGTCTAGGCAATGAAGATGCACTGGTGGATGTGTACAAAGGCATGGGCGATTTTATGAAGCAACAATGTAGCGGTAAAACTGGCTATATTTTTACGGGCAACCCCGATCTTGCAAAAAATATAGGCTTGCGCTCTAAACGAAAAATCCCTTTTCTAAATGGAGACATAGAGTGCCGATTGTTTGAATACGAGCTATACGAAGGCAAAAAGTATAGCGAATAAGCCAATCTTTTTAGTACGATTATAGAAAAATGATAAAATAATTTCATCAAGGCTTGACATTTACCTTAATTAACTATATATTTAGTTCATAAATTAAAAACATAGTTGATATGCGTGAACTTACCAAAGCTGAAGAAGAAGTTATGCAGATTTTATGGAGTCTGAAAAAGGGACTTGTCAAAGACATATTGGATAAAATGCCTGAGCCAAAACCTGCCTACAATACGGTTTCCACTGTTGTTCGAATTCTTGAGAAAAAAGGTTTTATCGGCCACAAGGCCTATGGAAAAACCCATGAGTATTATCCATTGATAGCTCGCGATAAATACCGAAAGTTTTATCTCAACAACCTGATTCTGGGGCATTTCAATGGATCCTTTAAAAACCTTGTTTCATTTTTTGCCAAGGAAAACAGGGTAGATATGAAAGAGATGGAAGAAATACTTAAAGAACTTGGTGATAACCCTAAAGAAAAAAATGATGAATGACTTGCTATTGTATTTTGTAAAAGCCCAGGTTTGGCTGCTAATAGCGGGCATGGCTTATTTACTTTTCAGACGCGAAACCCAGTTTGCGTTCCGTCGCGGTTATTTGCTTTTTGTGTTGGTTGGGGCTATTGTATTCCCAATGCTTCCCTTGCCAGCTTTGCTAAGTTCCGATGCTTCGGTTAAGCTGGCCAACAACTTACCGGTGTATTTGCTTCCTGAAGTAATAGTAGGAGCGGAGGGTGTGATAAAAGGAGAAGAAGTAACGGCAAGCTCCAGCACCATTTCGCCAGTATATGTTGTTTATCTAAGCGTAACAGCCATACTGTTTCTATTCATGGCTTTTCGTCTGTTGAGAATCTGGAAATTTATTTACCAAAAAAGAAGCTCCTTTATACAAGATGGGAACTGTAGGATTGCCGAGTATGCTGGCTCCATGCCTACTTTTTCATTCTTCAATTATATATGGGTAAATCCAGCAGACTATGACAACCCGCAAGACCGGGAGCAGATCGTGACGCACGAAAAAGCCCATGCCAGTCAACTTCATACTTTCGATATTTTATTGGTAGAAATCGTACTGGCATTGAACTGGATAAATCCGCTCTGCTATTATTTCAAAAATGAATTGCGTGCGATTCACGAATACCAGGCCGATAGAAAAGTGATAAGTACTGCGCCGGTAATGTCATATAGCCGGCTTATTGCCAAAGATGCCATTCACGGACTTACTCTGGATTATACACATACTTTTTACAATTCCCTAACCCTTAAAAGATTAAAAATGATGAAAAAGCCGATGCAAAAAATCAGAAGGTGGAAATTCGCCTTTCTTATTCCCGGAATCGCCATGGCTTTGTTTGTGCTGGCATGTCAGGATCAGATAATGGATGACTTGAAAGTTGCGAGTGAATCGTCAGCAAATATGATGGAATACCCGCCAGAGGTAAAGGAAATGATCGCTGATTTCAAAAAGTATTATCCCGGCCAACCTTTTATTTATATTGAAGGCTCAAGGGAAGACATACAGAAAGTTATTGATCACAATATATCCAGTGATTTTGTTTTCAAGAAATTCGAAAATCCAGAAACCGGTAAGATGGGTTTGATTTTTAATAAATCTGAAAAGTTGCTTACATTATCAGATCATATTTCTGATGAAACCTTTACCATTGTTGAGAAGCAACCTGAGCCTGAAGGTGGCATGAAATCACTTTATGAACATA
>DAIQNU010000200.1:0-7049 GCA_036788235.1 Cyclobacteriaceae bacterium | reverse complement strand
CCGGTTTAATGACTGCTCCAGCTCCGATAAATGCACCTTCACCTATATGTACACTTCCACATATTGTTGCATTTGGGCCAATTTGTGCATAATCACCCACTTGGCAATCATGCTCAATAATAGCCGCTGTATTTACAATGACATGCTTCCCCACCATGCTACGGGCTTGCACAATGGCTCTGTGAAGTATTACGCTTCCAATACCGATTTGCGAAAATGAGGAAATTATAGCTGAAGGATCTTTGACTATCCCAAAAGTGTGCTGAATATTTACTGCGATTTTCTTCCTAATTACATTGTTTCCGATAGCAATAATTAAGCTTTCATTTTGATGGACATTCCCTGTATACTGATGTAGGATGGCTTGTCCAAATAGTTCTTTTTTGGAAGAATCATCATCAAATATTGCATTTATCGGAAAATTTCGAGCAATGAGCGAATCAATTATTACACAACTATGACCTCCAGCTCCATAGATTATCATATAGTTTTTTTTAAATATATGCTGAATATCTACACGTTTACCAGATTTTCAAAGCAAAAAGACAAATGTTGATGCTACCTGTTTCTGTGCTTCGGGTTGGTAGGATATCCTCTGTGAGGTATTGAGTTATAATATTTTAGCTTTTTTCTTCCCTCATAGGAGTTATAAGAATGATTTGCTTTGCACCCCATAAAGCCAATGATGCTAACAAGTAAAATCAGAATAATGCCAAATATCTTTATTTTCATAGCCATAATCATTAGCCACAAATCTACTGATAACTTTAGCCTTGATTATTTGATTATGCCTTTCAACATTATTCATGAAATGTTTTGAGCTCTTTTCTATAAAAATGGCCGGCAATTTTTTTTACTAAATAACATGATTTTATTTATACTCGCCTTAGAACGTTATTTATTTTTATTTTTCAGTTGAGTTTGTGTTTTTGATATCTTCTCCATCTTTAAGTAATCTAGAAACCACATTAAAAGGCCCGGTTACAATTTCCTGCCCTTCTGATAGCCCTTCCAAAATCTCAATATTATCGAAATCACTTAGCCCGGTTTTGACTGGTATCAGGCGTGCTTTCCCATTATCGTTGACAAATACCACTTCGATATCTTTTTTAGCATCCTTAGAGTTTGCATCAGATGCAGCTACCGATACATTTTTCACTTCCGTTTTTTCTGACTTTTCAGGACTATCTTTTGTTTTTTCCTCGTCTTTTTTAAAGTCCTCCGGTTTGCGCATGGTTACAGAAGCCAGTGGTACTGTCAATACATCCGATTTGGTATTGGTAAAAATATCAACGCTGGCTGTCATTCCAGGTCTAAATGGCGATACTTTGCCATTAGTTAGCAAGTCTTCGTAAGATTCATTAAGCAATCTTATTCTAACTTCAAATTCTGTAATCACTTCTGCCGAAGCCTTGTCCTTGGCCGTATTGGCAATTTGAGTTACTACACCTTTGAATTTTCGGTTGGTATGGGCATATGAGTCTACATCGACCTCTACACTATCTTTGAGTTTTACACGAATAATGTCGTTTTCATTTACATCAACTCTGGCTTCCATTTTAGTTAAGTCTGCAATACGGAGCATTTCAGTGCCCGCCATTTGCGATGTACCTACTACTCGTTCGCCAAGCTCTACACTCAATTTTGAGACTATACCACTTACCGGTGCAGTAATGGTGGTAAAACGAAGGTTTTCATTAGCTTCATTTACTGTAGCCTGAGCACTTTGAATAACATATTCTCCTGCTTTGACACTTTGCTTAGCCGATTCAAGGTCGTTTTTAGCTACTTTAAAATTGGCATCTGCCAACTCAAAATCAGCCGCAGAAATCACATTTTCTTCCCTTAGTCCCTTTTGTCGATTATATTCAAGTTCAGCTCTGATAAATTGCGCCTCAGCTCTGGCAAGTCTGGCTTTAGCTTCTGCAAGATTAGCATATTGCTGGTTTAATGTCGCACGTGCACGTTCCAATGAGGACTGGTAAATATCTGGCCTGATTTTGAGTAAAAGTTGGCCACGCTGTACAGAATCACCTTCCTCAACATGCAATTCGATGATTTCTCCGGCTACATCAGGACTGATCTTGACTTCTACAACCGGTTGAATCATGCCTGAAGCACTCACTTTTTCTGTAATAATTCCTTTTTTAACTGCTGTTAGTTCTACTTCCTTTACTTCAGGTTTTCCGATCCAGCCTGCCTTTTTTCCGATAATCAAAAATACAATTACGATTACAAGTATGCCACTTGCGATATAAAGGGTTTTATTAGATTTTTTTTTCCTTGTCATAGTAAGTTAGGTTTTCGGATTTAATCGAGGGTGATGGGATTGCCCAAGTAAAAATCAATTACTTTAGATTTAAAAATATAGTCGTATTTCGCTCTTGTTAAGTCAGATTTGGCTCGAAATAAATTGTCGCTAGAAACCTGATAATCTACAAAGTTCGAAGCACCCAAATTATAGCTTCTTTCTATTGCTCTAAACGACTCTTCCAGTGATTCAACTTGTCTATCGGCACTGTAGTACATTTTAGAGGCTGCCTGCATATCATTATAGGCCGTTTCTATTGTTTGTCTCAGTTGGTTTTGGGTTTCGGATTTTACAATCTTTGCATCTTCATATTGAAGCTTAGCTCTTTGAATATTGTTTCTCGTGCTAAATCCATTGAATATAGGTATGTTAATAAAAAAACCTATTGACCTACTTAAGTTGTCTCTATATTGTTCAAAAATCGGGTATCCATCAACAGTGTCAAAACCTTGAGTGATACCTGGTTCAGTAACTACCACTTGTGTAGGGTCGCTTTCTAAATAACCAATAACCCTTGGTGGAATTACCTCAGTTTCTCCATTGGGAACCATGCGACCATCGTAATCAAGCGTATTGGCATAGTTTGAGAATACCTCACCTCGTAAACCTATACTTGGAGAATGCGCACCTCTCGCAACTTTGAGTTGGTAGGTTGAACTTAGCAGCCTGCTATCAGCACTTTTTATTTCAGGCATTGTTAGGACTGCCTGTTGATACACTTCCTCAGCTCGTTGGTTCATTACTGCCAGATTGTCAACTTCAAGTTCAGGCACTTCAATTTCAAATGATGTACTACCAGGTATTTGAAGCAATTGCTTAAGTTGTAGCATACTAAGATTTAAGTCGTTTTCAGCACTTATCAACTCAGCCTCATTGGTGGCTTCCTGAGACTGCAATTCAAGTAAATTGGTAATGGGCAATGAGCCTGCATCAACTAATTTTTTGGTTCTATCGCGTTGAATGGAAGTAGTGTTTAATCTGGTTTTGGCATTCTCAAGCAATTCACGAGCAAAAATAACTTGCAGGTAAGCACTTACTACATTGAGCGTTACATCATTTTTCACACTTTCTAAATCATGTGCACTGGCTTCAAGCGCTGCCTTATTTTGCTTAATTGTATTAAGCTGCTGTAGGCCGTTAAACAAAAATACTTGAGCATTTGCGCTAAAACCATTAGAATTAATTCGCTGGGTGGTAAACAAGTTAGTAGTAGGGTCAATAGAACGACCCCAACGGTACGAATTGAAAATAGAACCATTAACGGTTGGCAATCTATCGAATTGACTTTGATTCACATCAATCTTGCTATTCTCAACATTTAGCTGAGATCTTTGAATACTAAGGTTGTTCTTCAATGCAATATCTACGCATTCTTGTAAAGTATAAGCATCGGTTTGTTGTGTATAACCAAGTAATGGTGCCAACAAAAATAATACTGCAATAATGTTTCTTTTAATTAACATATCTGATTTTCTTAGTGGTAGTTTTACATGCATGAGCCATGTATATCAGTTTTTGTAATTCAAGAATAATTCATTACTAATTGCCGATGAATCTTAAATTTATAAATGGTAAAATGCTTACATGAAGGTCGTTTTTAACCATAAGACATTAGACAAGGAGTTGATAAAAGCTTCTGAATTTGATCGTGCTATTAGATATGGAGATGGCTTTTTTGAAACGATGCGCGTTGTAAATGGCAGAGTGCCATTGTTAGAATTTCACCTCGATCGGTTGCGTAGGGCAATGCATGCAGCCGGATTGGAGGATTGGCATGAAATTAATGATAAAATATTAGGACATGTACAGTCGTTGGTAGTGCAGTTTCCAAAGTCCAAACATCATCGCGCCAGATTAATCGTTTGGCGAAAAGCAGGGGGGCTCTATACTCCTGAAAGCGATCAGAGTAATTTTTTATTGGAGGTCCAAGAATCACATCAATCTGCTATTGCCTATAAGGAACAATGTGGGGTAGCCACCTCAATGTATAATGTGATGCATCCGCTGTCGTCGTTTAAGCGGTTGAGTGCTATGCAATATGTGATGGCCGCCCGTGAGATGAAAGCCGGTGGTTTTGATGATATTATTATTTGCGACCAGCAGGGTAATATTTCTGAGTGCTTGTATTCAAATATTTTTTGGCGATTTGATAATGTACTTTACACCGCCTCTTTAAAGAGTGGGTGCATTGATGGCACCATGCGACGGTTTTTGTTGCAGCGATTTCAGCATGTAGGTGTGGAATGCCAGGAAGTTCTAGCGATCCCCGAAGTACTGCAACAAGCAGAAGTAGTATTTGCCAGTAATGCTATGGGTATATCATTTATTGGTAAAATAAAAAATGCCCAGTATGTTGATTGGCCTCAAATGAGTGAGTTTTTGCCCTTTTAACCTTTATACCGCTACAGCTGCTTTTATATGCGGGTATGGATCGTAACCTTCTAAAGTAAAGTCTTCAAAAGTGAATCCGAAAATATCTTTTACTTCGGGATTAATTTTGAGGGTTGGTAGACGACGTGGTACACGACTCAACTGCAAATTTGCCTGATCAAGGTGATTTAGATATAAATGGGCATCGCCAAATGTATGTACAAAATCACCGGGTTGCAGATTGCAAGATTGCGCCATCATTAAAGTAAGCAAAGCATAGGATGCGATATTGAAAGGCACGCCTAAAAAAATATCAGCACTACGCTGGTATAGTTGGCATGAAAGCTTGCCATCGGCTACATAAAATTGAAATAATGCATGGCAAGGCGGTAAGGCCATTTTATGAATATCACCCACATTCCAGGCACTCACCATGAGCCTGCGAGAGTCTGGGTTTTTCTTAATTTGCTCCGAAACCTGTTGAATCTGATCTGTAACACTTCCATCTGCACCTACCCAACTGCGCCATTGATACCCATATACAGGGCCTAATTCACCTTCTTCGTCTGCCCACTCATCCCAGATACTTACGCCATTGTCTTTAAGATATTTTATGTTGGTAGACCCTTGTAGAAACCAAAGTAATTCATGAATTATAGATCTCAAGTGCAGCTTTTTGGTAGTTAATAAAGGAAAGCCCTGAGCAAGATCAAAACGCATCTGATAGCCAAAAACACTCAAGGTGCCGGTTCCTGTTCTATCTTCCTTTTTTATGCCATTTTTCAGTACATGCGCCATGAGTTCATGATATTGCTTCATAAAAATATAATCTAGGTTTTACAAAAATTGTATATTCGGACTGTTCAAAATCCATTAATTTGTCAACGCAAACAAAAGTAATAAAACTAAAGGCATTTAATTAAATAGTTTTGGATCATATATTCAATTGATATGCTTAACGGGAAACAAAAAATTGGCATTGCACTGAGCGGTGGTGGTGCCAGGGGAATTACGCACCTTGGTGTTCTTCATGAGCTTGACAAAGCCGGATTTTCACCGAGTATCGTTTCAGGAACAAGCTTTGGTGCCATTGTAGGCGTGTTTTATGCAGCTGGTTTTACGCCCCTTGAGATTCTCGATTTTGTAAAAAGAACTAGATTTAGAAGTCTGATCAAGAATCTCCTTTCTCAGCATGGTTTGTTGTCTTTGGAATATCTTCGGGGATTGATGATCAATTATATTAAAGTGGACAACTTCAATGTGCTGAAAATACCTTTTCATGTTTCTGTTACCAACCTGAATAGTGGGAAAAATGAAATTATCAGTAGTGGTAGACTTTTTGATTATGTATTGGCCTCAGCTTCACTACCGATCATTTTTAAGCCCATTGTTATTCATGATGATATGTATGTAGATGGCGGGTTGCTCAATAATATGCCAACAGATCCTTTGAGGAATACTTGCGATATCATCATTGGTGTGCATGTCAACTATTATGAAAAAAGAAATAAAATTGAAGGCATTAGAGATTTGGCCGACAGGGTTTTTAGAATGGCGGTTTGGCAAAATGTTGAAAATAGGGTAGACGATTGCCATATTTATATTGAGCCAAAAGAAATGAAACAGTACAATACCTTTGCTTTTGAGAGAGCCGATGAATTTTTTGAAATAGGAAAGGAAGCAGCCCTAAAAATATTACCGAAACTTGAAGCTTTGGTTTTAGATAAAAAGACAGAAGAAGCTCCTTATAAGCGGACAGTAAAATATTTGAAGCGTATTTTTAATTAGAACATACAAAAAATCATTTTTTTTTGCTTCTCGTCTTCAACACTTTATCCTCGAATATGTGTTTTTCGTATAAACTAGGGTAGGTATAAAATCGCAGCACCATGTTGAAAATAGGGATTCAAAAAGCAAAGCAGCTTTTCAATGAGGGACGAAATATATACATCGCTCCCAAAGGCAGTTCTGAATATGCGCTTCGATTGACTAAAAATCACCTGGAGCCAGATCTTGATCTTGCGGTCAAGACTTTTCTTATCAACAACCCGCAGTGTACTTTAAAAAACTTAGAATTCTTCGTGCCCAAAACTGAGGTGCATATACGCTACACAGGCCTTTTTTGGTTGGTAAAAGATGTGAGAAGTGGCAACTTGATACACAAGGGTAAGCTTACCTCTGAAAATAGTCTAGTGAAATATGTAAACTCAAGAATACTCAGTGTACTCAACAAGGGTTATTTAATGCCAAGATTCAGATCAAGTTTAAAGTATTGATTGTAAGTATTTTATAATTTAAGCATTGAAAGTCTATCTCAAAGTATCAATCAATACAAAAAGTTGAGACCGATATACAGGCCACTACTGCC